>JAGVKY010000044.1 GCA_020050175.1 Parachlamydiales bacterium | reverse complement strand
TATCTAATACCTTTTTTATTTTTCATGGCAGCTGATGCACATGCTCAACAATGGTGTGATGAAGAAATTTTCTGTTACGAAGATAGCTGCTCTATCGATGAGAAGAATCTCTATGCAAAGTTTTTGGGCGGTGCTAATTTCTTGCAAAACACAATACTCCAAGGAAACCACTCCACTTATCAGACAGGATATATCGTGGACGGCTCGCTCGGTTTTCGTTGGAACAGTTTCCGTTTAGAAGCTGAATATGCTTTTAGAAGAAACGCGCTAAGAAAAATCCATTTTGCTTTGGAAGGTTCTTCCGATCATGGACATTTCCAAGCCTCCTCGTATATGGGCAATCTATTTTGGAATTTGCCTTTAGCTTCACCGGGGTACCCACTCGGAAAAATCCAACCTTTTATTGGGGCAGGCCTCGGCTATGATTTCCAACAAATGCACGCCTCAAATTCTCGCATTATTTTTAACCAAAAGTGGCACCACCTGTCTTGGCAGTTGATGGCTGGGCTTTCCTATCCGATCTTCTGCCACACAGAGATCAGCCTGGAATACAAATTCCATCAGGGAGGGTGTCATTTCTATAACCACTCCATCGCAGCTGGGCTCACCTATAATTTCGCTTTCTTAAGTAGGAATTCATCAAATAAAAAATATAAATGAATTAGGGCAGCCTATTGGCTATTCGCTCACAAATTATAAGATCCCTCACTGCCCTAACTTCGCCCTTCTTCAAGGGATGGCTGTGACTGTATCCCCCATTTCCTCTTCTCACCTTTCTCATCTATATAGGGCCTTTTCTCTTGATTTAAAGGGTAGCAATTGGACTTATCTCTCTTATGGGCCATTTTCTACTGAAAATGATTTTGTGAATTGGGCAAAAAATACCTGCTTTAGAGAAGATCCAAAATTTTTTACTATCTCAACTTCAGAAGGGCCTGCAGGTGTTGCCAGCTATTTAAGAATTGATCCAACAGTAGGTTGCATTGAAATTGGTCATATTCATTTATCGCCTTTGCTGCAGCGGACTCTTGCAGGCACTGAAGCAGTAATCCTCATGATAAGGTGGGCCTTTGAAGCCGGCTATCGAAGATTAGAGTGGAAATGCGACTCCTTAAACGAACCCTCAAGACGTGCAGCTCAGAGGCTGGGATTATCTTATGAAGGAACTTTTCGGCAAGCGACAATTTACAAGCTAAGAAATCGAGATACTGCCTGGTATGCCGCAACAAGCGAGGATTGGCCTTCTCTAAAGCAAGTTTATGAAAATTGGCTCAATCCCAATAATTTTACACCTGAAGGTCAAGAGATAAAAAAGCTTTCAGAGATGACTTCTCATCTCTTAGTGAAACGTGGGTAAAACTTACCTAACGGAAATAGACTTTGATGGTGCAATTGGCATTTCGTTAGTGCTGATGCACCAACTTTGAATATGTTAACTGTTGATTCGACTGTATGAGCAGGATAACTAACATATATCTTGATGAACTCGTTTATAGAATCTTATCCCCAAGACTCAAATGAAAAACGTTTTTAGTGAGTACATCTTCTTTGCTGATGAAAGCGGAGATCACGGGATATCTTCCATTAACCCTGAAAATCCAGTCTTCGTGCTTGTCTTTTACATATTCGGAAAGTCAAATTACATTTCGATTGTCAAACAAGCGGTCGCCAAGTTCAAAATGGACTTTTGAGGGCATGATCTTGCTTTCCTCCACAATCATGAAATCAGAAAATCTACCGTCGAGTTCACCTTCCTCTTCGATGAAGAAAAAGGAAGATCCTGTTTCATTTTTTTGTTTTGGGAATCGAAGGGTGCTGGAAAGAGAATCCGGCTTGAATTATTTTTTGATTCGAAACTTTGTATCCCCTCTCGTGATTTCCCTTCCACTTCGGCTGCGGGATATTAAGCGCCTCACAAAGATCGCCATATAACGTTTTGCGCTCAGGATGCGATTCGTTGACGAGATTGTAAATCCCTTTCAAACGGTGATCGAGACAAAAATGGATGGCGGAAACAATATCGTCCAGATGGATATGATTTGTCGGAGTCTCTCCTGTCCCTAGAAGCTCCAGGCCCGATAAGCGCCTCGCACGGCCGACAAAATCTCTTCCAGGTCCATAAATGCCCCCAAGCCTAAGCACACAGGTATTGCCAGCTTTCAGATAGATATTCTCTGTTTCTAATAAAATTTTCCCGTTTTTGGTAGAAGGATTTAGACCCGCCAGTTCTTGCGCCCACTCTTCTTCACTACCTTCATAGACAGAAGTACTGCTTGTGTAGAGGAGGTAAAATGGCTTTTCTCTTTCTTTTAAAAAAGCTGTTATTCTCTTGGCAGTTCCGAGATATGTCTCCTCATAGAGATCGCTGCCCTTTGGGGCGACAAGAATGATGATGACATCAGAGGTGTCTAAAGTTCTTTTCAAATTCCCATCCTCTTTTGGATCGAGGACGATCACGTGGTCGGCATGAGATTTAAGCTCATCGATCCTCTCCTCTTTTGTGGTAGAGACATAAATCTCATGGTCCAGGTTCTCAAAAGAGTTAAGTAGCGCCATGCCAACATAACCTGCCCCTATCACAAAAATTTTCATTTGTTTTCTCCTTTGCTGCTTTTTGATTTTCTAGGATAAAAGAGCATCTCTTCCCTCGGTTTTCTAAATACATTTTGGTATCATTTTAATCTTATGATGCAGAACTTACTAGATCCAGTCGTTGTCTTTTTTTTGATGGGAATCTTCTCAAGACTGTTAAACGTCTCTCTTGCCTTCCCTTCATCCATCTACGACACCATGTCCATCTACTTACTTTTAGCCATCGGACTTAAAGGAGGCTATGAGTTAAATCAGTTAAAAACCTTGCCTCCTATTCTCCCTTTTATTGGGGCAGTGATCATTGGGATGATTGTTCCGACAATTACATTTTTTATAGCTAAAAAAATTAAACATTTTTCCACCAAAGAAGCTGTTGCATTAGCTGCTCACTATGGGGCAGCAAGTGCTGTCACCTTTGCCGTCGTTCTCAATTACATGGAAGATAATGGGTTTCAACACGAAGGCTACTTTACTGTCTTCCTGGTGATCATTGAAGTTTGCGGCATTTTAACAGCTTTTAGTTTCCTCCATCTTGGAAAAGCAAACCTCAAAGCTTCTTTAACCAAGATTTTTCACGATGTTCTTCTAAATAAAAGTATATTTTTGATGTTGATGGGCATCTTCGTCGGATGGATATCAAGTGTTAAAGGGTTTGGGCACGTCAAAATTTTGTTTATTGATTTATTTAAAGGGATCCTCTGTTTTTTTATGCTAGAGATGGGCTTAGTCTGTGGACAACAATTTGAGAAGATAAAAGAGAACAAGAGATTTATTATAAGCTTCGGAATTGTCATGCCTTTGATTGCGGGTCTTATCGGCATTCTGATGGCCAAAGCAACAGGATTATCTAGCGTTGGCGCTGCTATTTTGGCAACTATTGCGGCAAGCGCTTCTTATATAGCAGCCCCTGTCGTTACAAGATCAGTCCTACCCGATGTTAATTTGTCGGTTCCTCTTGCCTGCTCTCTTGGAGTTACCTTTCCTTTTAATGTTCTTGTGGGTATTCCTTTTTATTTTTACTTGGCCAACTTAATCTACACAGTTTAGTTCATTTGCAGCTGTCTCAAAAAGGGTTTAACACTCTAATAATTTAAATTTAATCCTAAATTTAAGAAATAATCATAGAATAAATAAAATGGGTTGGGTTCAATTTCTAACAATTTATATTTTGAAGGGCTCACTCCAGCCCGGTTAATAACGGAATAGAATAAGTTTCTGCCAATTGAGCATCTATGGCGGGAAGTTAAAAAACTTCTCTTATCATGGTCTTTATCAAAAAAACGAAAAGTCGGAGGAAATTAAGGACAAAAGAGGAAAAAGATGATGCGTATTGATCCAACAACCGGAGTACCAGGCGAGCAGGCTCCAGGTGCGGCGCAACAAGCCACATCGTCCACATGGCTGGGTAGAAAATGGACAACTTTTCTAGATTCTCTTAGTCAGCTTAAAGAAACTGTTTCAGAGCTTTTTAAAAATGTTTTGGGTTCTAGTGGAAAGAGTAGCACAGATGAACTCATAAGCCCACGTCTTGCAAAAGGGGCGGTGGCAACTGAAAAACGACCACCACCTCAAAGGAATGAGATTGCAGCCAGTCCTGCTTCTCCAAAACCAGCCTCGCTCCCTCCAAAACCCCCAGTTGCATCCTCTCCTCCGCAACAAAAATCTGCCTCGCCTTCCCCCACAAAATCTCCTGCTGCTAAAGTGGCAATAACGCCTGAACAAAAACCTCCCAGTGCCACTGTAAAAGAAGGAGGTAAAGCTACCCCTCCTTCAAGATTCAGTTATAGCCTAACAAAAGAAGAGAAACAAAAATTTGACGAGATCAAAAGAAGGGCAAACGAATATCCTGAGGGTAAAATAGATTTTTGTTTGCAAAAGTTACATGAAGCGGTAGATAAGCTTCGACCCACAAATAAAGATAACCTATCTTTTGAACAACGAGGGTCTCTTGTCAGAACTACACAGGCACTTGTTGATTTTATGGATGACTCGGGTTTAATGGAGAGAGAAGTCTGGGAAACATTTCCTCAAGAGAAGAAAGACGACATTAGTGATTTCCTTAAATATGCTACTGCTTTTGACAACAATTTCCCCTGAGTTGGTTTTTAAACACTTAAGGGTAATTTGTCACAAATATTAAAGTTGAAAATTGTCGTTTAGGCAGCTTTTGCCTCTCGCAAAAGCATAGCCGAAAAGCTTTTGTAAAAGCTTTTTGGACCGAGCTTAGCTACCTTTTTGACTATCTCAAGGCAGCGGCACAGCCGGCCGCCATGCTCCCCATAAATTTTTCTTTGTCGGTTGGCTGCCCCTCATCGGCAGCCATCCTGTCGACCACTAGTTTCGGAGAAAGGATGCAAATGATCTTGATTTTAACAACTTCAACATTGGATAAGTTTTGTAAATCATTAAAATAAAATTAATGTTAGTATATTAGAGTCTATCATTTGGAAGTTAAATGGCAACGAGCAATATGACTTATGGTTACGCAGCAACACCTCGTATTTTAAATCTAGGTCTGACACCAGCTGCTTGCCTTAACAAATTACAGGATTTAAAGAATCAGCGTAACTTTTATGAAATCGTACACCTCGTCAAAGAGATGCTCCGATATAAGAATAACAAATCTGAACGATCCTTGCTGCCAAACCAGGATTTTTATCAACAAGTCAATGCTATTCTCTATGAAGCCAAAGAATTTCCTCTCATTTTTCAAATCTTTCAATTAGCAATTAAATGGAATCACCCTTACAACAAAATTACTTGCGGCAGGCTTCTACAAGACCTTGCAGATCAGGGTCATTTTGTTGAAATGTTTAGTCTTCTGGAAAAGATGGAGCATTCTGAAAATGCAAAAAAAAAGTTTCAAATCCCACTTAGAGCACAAGACTCTACTTATCTGTTTCAATGTTTGATCAGTAAGGGAAAAATGGAAATGGCAAAGGATCTTTTGGAAAGACTTCGTCGTTTTGGGGAGTCAGACGAAACCTCTAAAAAAATCATCTACTTAACCATAGTCAATCGCTCAGTCAAAGCGAACGATTTAGAATCCGCCCTCTATTTTTGGAACGAAATGAAAAGAGAGGGGATTCCGCCAGATATTTCCCTATTTTCAAGTATTCTTACTCCCCTGATGGAGAACAACCACCTTGATCAAGTGATATCGATTTTTTCTGAATTTCTTGAAGCCCCTCTACCAAAAGCAAAAGATCAAGCACATTCCTACTTATCCTTCGAACTCATCCGCTTTTTTTGTGAAAATGAAAAAGTCGACCTAGCATGGGAAGCTTTGAAAAATAGCGATGACAACCGTGCCAATAGCTTTAACATCTTGATTTCTGCCTTTAGGAGAAAGATGCGTCCTGATGACGCTCTTTCAGTTTTTGAGGAGATGAAAAGGAGAAATATCGCCCGTGAAAATTTTACCTACAATCATCTCATTGGATCTTTAAATGACGCTCAAAGACCTCTAGAATCTCTTGAAAAACTTAAAGAAATGAGAAAAGAAGGGCTTGTCCCCTCATCTCTTCTTTACTCTCTCACGATCACCGCTTTACTTAAAAAAGAGTGTTTTAATGAGGTCTTATCTCTTCAAATCCCTATGAATAGAGACAAGATTCCAGTCGATGATCGGATTCTCATTGGGATCTATACAGCCCTCCTGAAGACGGGTAACTCTCATCTCATCATGCAACGCATTCAAAACAAGGACTCCCTAGTTGGTGCTAATCGCCTCTACTACGATTTTTTACTTAAAGGTGGCTTTTATGTAGAAGCTGAAGAGGTTTTTTGGCGGACAATCGATTTACCCGATGATGAGGGCAAAGCTTGGATGTGTGCCTCTAAAGCACATCATCTATTACAAAAAGGGTTCGATAGAGATTTTCAACAACTCGAGAGGATGATGAATGAGAGAGGCATCCCAAAAATAGAAAATTTCTATCAGGCAGTTATTCAAGCGAATCAAAAAAGGGGATATTTTAACGAAGGCCCCCTTTTGATCGAACAAATGGAAAAAGAAGGTATTCGACCTTCCGCAATTTGTCTTGAAATTGTCTTAAGAGGTTTTTTTCAAGCAGGATACCCAGATCTTGCTATCGCTTTTTTTGAGAAAATTCACTCAAATTATACCCTGGAGCCTCGAGTTATTAATTATTTTTTTGCTCGATTAGTACAGCTTCAAATGTACGATGAGATAGAAAGACAGCTAGAATATGTGACATTTAGTACAGGACCTGGAACCCTTCCTATCTATAAAACTCTTTTTTTAAACTCTATAGATAAAGATGATGGGTCGTTCAACGAAAAAAAGAGCACTCTCTTGAAAGCCTTTCAAAACTATTGGAACGAAGGCTCTATAAGGGACACCTTCATCGCTAATTGCCTAATTAAAATTTACTTAAAAGAAGGATGCGAAGAAGCAGCAAATAACATTTATGCAGAGATGAGTAGTGGATTGTGGTGCCAACCCGATCAAGAAACACACCATGTTTTTATGGCCCATTTTTCCAAAAAACAGTCATATGAAAATGTCTTTGAGTATTTTAGAAAATTAAAAAATATTAATTTAGTCCCTAATGAAATAACTTTTAATATTTTAATTAGAACAGCAATTCGCATGGGGGATTTTGATCAGGCTCGCTCCTACTATGCTGAGCTTTTCGATAAAGGATTAACTCCTACTCTCACAACAATCACAGCCATGTTAGAGGTCGCAATTCAAGAAAAAAATGTGCTTGAGGTGGAACGGTTGTACGGCGAAATGGTGGAAAAATTTAGAATTTTAGATTCCTATACCTACAATCGACTCATTTCGTTTTTTGCATCAAGGCGGGATTTTCCTCGTTCCTTTCATTACCTTCAAAACATGAGAGAAGATGCTATCCGATTCCCAAAAATCAGACCCGAGACAAAAACATACGATCAACTCGTCGCATTACTGATCATTGAAAAACGTTTTGAAGAAGTGCTCAGCCTCTTGCAAGACATGAAAGGACGGAAGATAGCTCCTGGAGAACACACCAAAAAAGCCTTGAGTCAACTTAAAGCACATAAGATGGATGGTAAAATTGAAGAGATTTATCTTAAGTTGATTGAGGCATATGCCCTAGGAGGAAGTCCTGAAGAGGCCTTGCATCTTCTTCTTGACATCGATAGAAATCCCGATATCCAAAGAATGAATGTGATCATTAAGGGGCTTTCTCTCCTTGGCCTCCTTGACGAAGCTTACGAAATTTTTGTAAAAATAAAGGATCTTGGGCCTTCTTTGCCCCTTAATTTAGAGACCTACCACGCCCTTTTAACAGGCTATGCAAAAGATGAAGATGTCGAAGAATCCTTAATCTCCGAACGTTTTCGTAAAGTCGGGATCCTGCTCAGGAGCATGAAAAAAAGAGGCATTCAAAAAACAACAGAAACCGATTTTTTGGTAACTGAAAGCTATTTCAAAGATAGATCAATAGAGGCGGCAAAGGAATCTTTTCGCCTAATTGAAAGCCAACTTGCATTGCGAAAAAAAGTCAGGCCGGATGGAGCACTAGAAATTGATGTGCACGGGTTACCTCCTGGCATTGGGACTTTGATGTTGATCACTTCATTGGAAGAGGGCATTTATCCAGCGATCGAAGTCTTAGGAGAGACAAATACCCGTTTAGATCATCATTCAGACGAATTTACAGTGGAATCGGCTCAGAAGTTTCTCTCTGAATATGAGTGGAATATTCGTACTGAAAGACGTCTCGATCCGTCAAGGCTTATCGTTTTGGAGGGGAAGGGGGCCTAATATAGCTATTCCTCTGATCTTTGGGGAGATCTGTCCCTTTATAGGATTACGTTGGACATTAAGCTTTGAAAAATAGTTGTTTGTTTGAGTTTGGCAAATTCCTGATCATATTTTACAACATCATCAAAAGTGAACGGTTGACCATATATAAAGGGTGCAATGTCAAAATAGGGATTCGGTTCACCAATCTTTAAAGAAGTCTTTGTATGAAAAAACTTTAAATAAATCTCCTCTAATTCTGTCGTCCATGATTTCAACAAGAGGAACTGTTCAAAATTTCTTAAAAATGATTGGAAATGTGTTTGAGAAAGAAAATTGCTATCGTTAGCAATATCTGTTTTAAGATCAAAACGCTGCAAAAAACTTTGAAGTAACCTATAGTGTAACTCCCCTTTGTTATCTGCATATTGAATGATCAAAAACACATGACTTGAAACAGGGATAGTAACAAGCTTAGGACCAGGAAACAATCCAAATACATAAGCATAAAAGCAAGAAGGGCGATTCTTTAGCATATCACCATTGTTATGAATATCAGATCCTATTTCTTTAAGATAACTAGGATTTTCAGAATATTTCTTAAAATTCCTAGATCTAACCATGTTCGTTACTTTGTTGGATGTTTTCGGTCCAAAAAGAGTAGCAAGGAGAGCTTTAACCGTTGTAAAACAATGCGTGACTTGAACTAAATGAACTTTGTGATCATCGGGTAATTCCCCTCTATTATCTGACCAAATCTGACGCCCACCAATCTCCATAATTGGGTTTTCAGCTAAACGTCTAAATAAATCAAAAATTGAAGACTCCTCACTAGTTTCTATTTGCTCATTAGACTGTAGAAAGGAAGAACATTCAGTGGTTCTACTTACTTTGCTTACCATCAATATTATTCCTAAGATATTTAACTTTAGCCTTTTTAATCAGAAATAAACTCGGAGTATCCTGGCCTAAAGCAAGGAATGGGGCAAGCTGGACTTGAACCAGCGACCAGCGGGTTATGAGTCCGCTGCTCTGACCAACTGAGCTATTGCCCCAGAGAAGACGATTTTGACAGACGAATGGACTTTTGCATGCGTCTCTTATGGAAAGGATAGCAAAGGTGGGTAAAAGAAGACAAAGGAGAGATGCGATCTTTAGACAAAGAAAGTAAAATAGCTGATCTTTGGGAGAAAAAATGAATTTGATTGTTGGTGGAAGTCCGGTTGCCAATTCAATAGATCAGACAGCAGCGGCTCGAGGAATTGAGCAAGCACCGCAGATACCCGAGCATGCCTACTGGGATCCTATAGCTCTGAGGGTGATTTTTAAGGGGAATCAAGGAGCATATGAGAGAGCTTTCCGAGAGGCCCTTGACGAAGGAGATGCGATTAAACAAATCGCTCTAGTCAATGCTTCGACAGCCGCCATTTTTGGGAATGATGGTGTACAGCAGAGCAATGACTCACATGATTATAAAATATTTCCTTTATCAGATCGGGGATATTTTTATTATACTAATCTCTTTAGAAGGAGTTTTTTTGGAACTCCTATCGAGGATATGGTTATCGAAAAAGCAGCAGAAATTGCTTACAATGAGGCAAAGGAAAGACATTTCCCAGCCGCGCAATTATTGGTCGCTAAGTTATTTCACAACAAACTATCTATCTGCGCCGCATGAGATTGCAGCAAGCCTCAGACTTATAGCTACAACCGGATATCCTGAAGCCATGCTCGAGTATGGAAAAACGATTTTTTTCAATCGACTCATTTTTCCTCATATGACAAATTTTTCTATACAAGAAGGGCTCTACTACATGCAACAATCGGGATTGCTCATCATTAGGTGTCCCCCTGCCCAAATGTCCTATGAAGCATTTGTTAGTCATGAGATATTGTCTGGTCATTCCCCCTTTTATTCTTTTTATAGGTTCGATTCAGCTCTCTTTTGTCCCAACACCAATACTGTCATTTGTTCATACCCTAATTGGATTACTCACAAAATTCAAAATATCTATAGTCGACCGACTTAACCGATCGTTTTTATTCCGCTATTGAGAAGGTGACAAAATAACGTGGCGTCACTATAAGTTGTTCTTTATGTTCCATACTTTATTGACTCTACTTTTAACGGTATCTTGCTGCGAGAGTGAAGAACTCACTCACTTCTGCGAAGACACCGAAGAACCTCAATGCACAAGAGACCATCTTCCTCTAGGGAGTTGCTGGGTTTGTCAGCAAGAAGACGGCACCGAGGTCGTTTGTGTCGAAAATTGCGTATACGACTGTCTCAACCCCTGTTGTTTAAGAGGCGTTTGGATGCCTGAGGCTCCGCCGCTCTTTTATCCCTTTAAGGCCGACCCTAGGCAATTAACTGCTTCCGCTGGTTGGAGATTTAACGATCGATCCATCGACAACAGAAGGCACGGAATCGATGTTTCCTATTGGGATTACGTCCCTATTTATCGGTGGTTTAATATCGGTTTCCCTTGTGGAGAACTAGAGTTAGACGTTGATGGTGCACTCTGGGCTGTATTCCATCCCATGGCACCTGAACAACCCTTAGTAAACGCCGATTATTACATCGGTTTTTCTTTGAATTACGCACATCCCCTCAGCAAAGGCGGAACGCTCTCCTATCGTTTTCGAGGGTACCACATCTCCTCCCACATCGGAGATGAGTTCCTTATCACCCACCCTGGTTTTGAACGAAAAAATCCAAGCTCTGAATTAGTCGATCTTTTTGCCTCCTACTGTATCAACGATGACTTTCGTTTTTACTTAGGATTAGGCTCTTTTGTCCATAGGGATGAATCGTTTCCATTTAAACCTTTCTTTGCAGAAGGGGGAGCCGAAATCTATCTTCCCTGGCTCCGATTTTTCTCGGTATGCCATATGCTAGAGGGGCAACCTTTTGTCGCTGCCCATTTAAGATTAAGGCAGGATAACCGTTGGAATTTAGATCAGACTTATGTTGTCGGTTACGAATTCGGCAAGATGTATGGGCTTGAGCGTAGACTCAGAATCTTTTTTGAATTCCATGACGGCTTCTCTCTAGAGGGACAATTCTGTCGTCAACGTACAGATTATATGAGTCTCAGGGTTAGCTATGGCTTCTAATGAGATTGATGATAACGGTTTGGGAGGAGAAGGTCGAAAAGATGACCGCACCTCTTTATGGTTATGGCTTTTTTTATTAGCTCTTCTCATCGGCCTCCTTTCCACCATTCAAACATGGATGGACGATCATTTAAGCGAAGCTCACGCCGCAACCTCTTTTTATCATGTCACCAATCGAGATTTCTCCCTTTTCCTTTGGGAAAATCCTCAATTTATGCGGATTAATGTCTCTTCTAAACAGGCCTACCTTCCTGGTTACCAATATTTAGATACTGTTGCTCCCTATCCAGAAAAAGCAGATGAGCTTGTCCAAGCCCCACCTGAAGTCCTTTTTAACTATCACACTTGGCACCATCTCATCGGGGATGACACATCAGATCGCCCTATCACTGTGAATGAGTTCCAACAGTTTCTTGCCAGCTTTCAAGAATGGCTCCCTAAATGGTGGCCGGAAGCGCCTTCAGACTACGTCAAACTCATCGATAAACTTCCTGTGATGCTTGGAAACCAAGAAGTAAAAGGGCTCCCCATAAAGGTGCGGCTGGCTGTTCTTGGTTGGAAAAATTATTACATCGAGGGTGATGCCATCAATAAAATGGAGGCAAATTTTGGGCAGCTAAAAGCTTTTTTGGCAGAGAATCCCCATTTTGCCCGCAATTACTGGCGTAATCTTACCTTGGAATCGGCTCCCAACTATCTAAAAACAATCACGTTTGGCAATCCTAAAGATAAAGATATCGTCCCGAACGACGAATACGCCCCTTTCTTACGCGTTTCTCTCTTCAACTTTATTAAAGCCCCACCAGTGGAACCAAAAAAGACTTAAAAACAGAAGCCTTTTTCGTAGATGGGGCCGCCGGGCCCGACCAGGAGTTCGCCTGAGAAAAAGCGGTGGTAGACATCGAGGGCTTTTTGAGGGGTGTCGACCACGAAATAGCAGTTCGAAATCCACTCAGAACCCTTGATGGTTCCATTTTTGAGGTTGGATTGGAAATTATGGGTGATCTTCTCTTCCCAGTAACTGACCTCGCCAAGAAGGAGGATGGGGGTGAGGCGCTGCGAACCCACTTTTCGCCTGACTTGTTCGAGGTAAAATTCAAAATCGGTGCCTATTCCCCCGATCGTGAAAAGAGGGAAATCAAGATTAAATTCTGCCTGTCGTTCAACAAGACGATCAAGGCGATAAGTCATTTTAGCTTCAACAAAAGGGTTTTGCCTTTGTTCGTTAACGATATTTTTCCCTTTGGTCTGAAAGTCGATGATATTGGCACAAGAGAGGATCCCCAAAGTTTTGGCAACCTTATTGCCAAGCTCCATCACTCCCGGACCACCGCCTGTCACAAGCGCAATCGGTGTCTCGGGACCAAATAGCGGGTGAGAGAAATCTTTTCTCATCTCCTCTACACCCCGAAAGAGCTCTAAAAGAAAATCCTCAAAGCCATAAGAAATGAGATTTGATCCGTAGACGCCAAAGAGAGTTGCTTTAAGGTAAGTGTCGACTTTATCGAGAGGGACAAACATTCCCGACTCGCGCCCTTCTTTGGAGACATAGCGTAAAATCTTTTGAGAAGCTTCATCGACCCAAAAAACAGGAATTCCAAAAACCAAAAGATCGTGGAGAAAGGCGCGATCCTCCTGCGAAAAAAAGACCCCATTAGTACGAGAAGGATATTGAAAATAGATCCCTTTGATCGATCTTTGCACAAGATCGCTCAAATACATCCTTTTCATCAGCGGGGAAGGAAAATAGCGAGAGAGCAAAACACCTTGGCTAGTGACAATCCCTTTTTCAATGGCGTACAGAAATGGGTAAGAGGCTTGCTGCTCGATATACCGCTCCACCATCATAGCTTGACGGGTGGCCAGATTAAATCCCGGAAAATCGTGTAAATGGGCTTTTGCAGTCACCCAGTCTGCACCTGTTAAAGAGACTAGTTGGCTACCTTTTGCAATAAAGACTGCCGCTTGATCCTCCTCGGGTGGAGGGGCGGTAGAAAAAGCTTTAAAAAGAGTTTCCGGTTTTTCTAAAGAAGACTGGAGCTGGTCGCGGTCTGCAAAAAAAACATACTCTCGATAGGGCTCAAGAGTAAAAAATTCTAGCGGGATATCGGCAATTTCTCTTTCGCTCTCCCCATAAAATTCGTAGATATCGCCAGACGCTTGGGTATCAGGTTGTAGGACAGAGGCTGAAGTGTGGTGATAACCGGGAGGAAGAAGTTCTTCTGCAACTCTTGCAAAAACAGTTCGCACATGCAGAGGAGGGGTTTTGACTAAAAGGAGCTCTCCTTTTTGTAAATAACGGGGCTCTTCGTGGTCTATATATTGATTCAAAGAGAGAAGCTCCCTCATCGGCAATTCTTTTTTAAGTCCTTTTGCAAGAGTAGGAAGGAATCCTTCGACCGCAGGTTCGTAATGGACAACCCCACGTAATAGAGAAAGAAATGCGACACATCTCCCCTCCACTTTTTCTAAAAAAAGTTGGTCGCTCCCCTGCAAACCACCGAGAGACAAGAGAGGATTGCCCCATCGATCGGAACGTCCAAACATCCTGTCGAGATAATAGGGATCGCGCACTTTTCGTCTCTCATCCGGCGCAAAAAGTTTGCCAATGTCGGCCCCTTGACCGAGGAGGTGGAGCATCTTTTTTCCATAAGCTCCGACCGAAAAACAATCTACTTCGAGAATTGCTTTTCGTTTGCCCCTTTGAATGTCTAAAGAGAGAAGACGCCCCTCAACCCCTAACTGAGCTAAAGTACTTTTGATATTGAATTGGAGTTTTTCTTTGGGCAGGTCGAAACCGACAAAATGGGGAGAAATATCAACAATTTCAATTCTCCCACGGAAATTCCCCCCTTCAAGAGGGACCCATTCAACTAATTTTCCGTCAGGTGAGGCAAGGTCATAACCCCGCCCATTTATAGGGAGTTCCATCACAATCCTGACTCTACCCTATCAGAGATTCCAAAACGCTTAAACTTTTTATTCTCCTGTGCGTGTTCACTAATTGTTCTCTTGATTTAAGGGTTAGGAGGGAGGTTTTGCCGTTAAATTGTGGGTCCTCTGTGGATAGGCTGTGCGTAAAAAAGGGTTTAGCAGGTGTTTTCCCTTCAAATTTATGTAAAATTTTTCAACAAAAATAGTTTACAGCCAAAATTTGCAAATATCTGATTATTCGCGCTTTATAACGACACCTACAAGCTGCTATTGGCAAACATAAATTTTTGCTTTGCCATAGGTGGCGAGTTGTTGGCAACCTAATGTTTCATTTGTCGACAACTTCCTCTTTTCAAACATTGAAAGTGGGGCGGTGGTTAGGCCATAATATTTGGTTATGGCTAAAAAAAAGGGGACTTTAGGGACTCACGATGGTCGCTTTCATGCCGATGAGGTGACAGCTGCCGCTCTTCTCTTAGAATTTGGACAGATCAAAAGAGAAGGTATTTTCCGTACGCGGGATCCTAAAGTTTTAGACGAATGTGAATATGTCTGTGATGTGGGGGGTATTTACGACCCCGAGCAAAAACTTTTCGATCACCATCAGGTGAATTACACCGGCCCTTTAAGCAGTGCTGGGATGATCCTTCTTTTTTTAAAAGAGAGAGGATTAATCGCTGTTGATCTCTATCAACTCCTCTACAACGAACTTGTTCAAGGTGTTGATGCTTATGACAACGGCAAAGAACTCTTAGGCCCCAATGTAACAACCTTTTCTCACGTTATTTCCAACTTCAATACGATCATTTATGACTCGTCAGAAGAGGAGGAGAAAAGGGCTTTTTCCGATGCTTTATCTTTTGCAGAGGGGCATATTCACCGTTTAGTAGAGCGGTTTCTTTATGTGCAATCTTGCCGAGAAACTGTCAAAACAGCGATGAAGGAAGGAAAGACTGTTCTCCTTTTTGACCGATCAATTCCATGGATGGATGCTTTTTTCGAATTAGGCGGCGAAAAACACCCTGCCATTTTTGTGGTGATGCCAGCAGGCAAGCATTGGAAGCTACGCGGAATACCTCCCTCTTCGAACGAGCGGATGAAGGTTCGCCACCCCCTTCCAATAGAATGGGCCGGCCTCTTGGAAGATGACATCAAAAAGAAGACAGGGATCCCCGGCGCTATCTTTTGCCACAAAGGACGATTTATTTCTGTTTGGGAAACAAGGGAAGATGCGCTAAAAGCATTACAACAGGTCTTGAAGGAGTCTTAGCATTATGCCTACCATTTTTTCCGATATTATCTCAGGGAAGCTCCCTGCTAAAATTGTTTATGAATCTGACAATGTCATCGCTATAGAAGACAAATATCCGCAAGCGCCTGTTCATATTTTGATCATGCCCAAAAAGGAGTACAAAAACCTCCAATCGCTCCCTGAAAGTGAAATGGGTATTTTGACCGAAATTGTTAAATGCGCTCAGGAACTAGCTGTAAAGTACAAATGCGCTGATGAGTATCGTCTTTTAACGAACAACGGCTCATTAGCAGGACAAACCATCAACCATCTTCATTTCCATTTAATCGGAGGAAGAAAACTTGGTACTATGGCTTAGCCTTTTTTTTCTTTTTGCCCCTTTCCAAGAGATCCGTGACGCCCTCACAGTCGGGGCTTGTCAATTGGCCTCAGAACTGGCCGAAAAGGCGTTAAAAGAGGAGCCTGATAACACATCTTTACTCACTCTTTCGGTTGAAACATTTTCTGAATGCGAAAGAATTGATGAGATGGTCGCTCGATGGAAAAAGCTCGAAGAGCTCGATCAAGAAAAAGCCCTTGACCCTTTTTTGTTAGAGGCGATGGCTTGGGGAGTGATTAGAAAAGGCTCACGCGATTCAGCCCTTCCCCTTCGCCTTCTTTCCCTTTTGGCTGCTGCTCTCTCGAAAGATTTTCGTGGCGTTCACCTTGTAGAAGAGGCGATGGATCATCCTAATTCGATGATAAGATCCGTTGCCTATCAAGTCTCTGGGCAGATGGGAGACGATTGCCTAAAAGATAAAATCATCAAACGCCTAGCAGAAGAGAAAGAATCGGAGGCTCGACTTTCCCTCATCCGTTCGCTTGGAACTCTGAGGATCAAGGAGAAGGAACCCTTTTTAATCCAGGTTGTGGAAAATAGCAGCAGCCGGCAGGAGGAGCGGGAATCTGCTTTTGAGGCCCTCTTAGCCCTACACGAAAGGCCTAAAAGACGTGAAGTTGAAGAACTTTTAAAAAGCCCCCGATCTCTCCATCGAGCTGTCGGCTCGCGCTTGGCCCTCCACCTAAACCCAGCCCCCCCTTTATCTCTTTTTCTTCCTTTATTAGAAGATCCTTCCCGTCGCGTTATTTTGGAGGCAGCAAGGACAATTGGCCTCCTTTATGCCCATGATCCAAAGCTCCCGGATATCATCCAGGGGTTAAAAAAGAGGCCAGAGGGAGAAGCAAGGGTCGCCTCTCTTTGGATGGCCACTCTCCGCAATGCTGCGACACCCGAAGATTGGCTCCCTTTTTTAAATCATCCTAATTTGAAAGTTTCTCTCTACTCTGCAGCGCTTTTAAACACGGCAGGCGAGAAAAGTCTGCCCATCAGAAAAGCTCTGTTAGAGAAAACCACAGAACCTTTTGTTCAACTTAATCTCTCTCTTGGCCTTCTCAATGATGTCGAGGATCAAAACAAACTTCTTTCTTTACTCTCCTCTTTATTCGATAAGGCTCAGCCTCTTTGGAATGTGGGAGAACAAGGGGGGGTCTCGTATATCGCTCCTCAAAGAGGAGAGGCGCTCCCTGCTTTAGTCACAACTAAAGATCTCGATACAGTCGCCAGGCTAGAATTTCTTAACGAAATAGCCCCTTTTGCTCCAGCCTTTGCTGAGGAAAAATTAAAAGGCTTTTTGACTCATAGAAGACCTGAAATAGGCCTTCTGGCCACCTCTCTTTTAATCAAAGAGGGGTCCGAAGAAATGTTGCAGCAAGTGGAAGAGCTTCTAGAAGACCCCTCCTTCCCTCACAGAGTTGAAGCTGCCCTTCTCCTTTCACTATGGCGAAGAGACGATGAGGGAGTCCAAATCTTACAAGAGCATTATCCTCAAGGGGACAGGCACGAAAAAGAGATCTTGTTGCAAGGGATCGCAAGGCTTGGAAGCCCCAAACAGGCCCCTTTTTTGATCGGCTGTTTCAAAGAACCCTTCCCCATGCTCCGTGTCTTTGCTGCTTTTGCTTTAGTCGGTTGTTTAAATAACTAAATTTATTTTCCCTT
>JAGVKY010000190.1 GCA_020050175.1 Parachlamydiales bacterium | reverse complement strand
CAGCTTTCTCTGAAAGAGCTTTTAGAAATCTACCATTACAGAAAAATTCGTCCGTCGACAGCCATTTATGCCCTCATCGGCAACCCTCTTAAGAATGTTCTAAGTCATATTGGCCATAATGCGGCCTTTCAGAAAATGGGTTTAGACGCTGTTTACATCAAAATCCCTCTCATCTCTCAAGAACTAGAACGATTTTTTAATTTAGCTAAAAAGATGGGTATTTTAGGGATCAGTGTAACAATGCCCCTCAAGGAAGATGTTTTGCCCTATCTGAGTTATGTTGATCCCGATGCTTGTCTGATGGGTGCCGTAAATACAATCACCCTAGATTCTGGGGACTATTTCGGTTGTAACACAGATGGCGAGGGGGCACTTGATGCCCTTGAAATAGGGGAATCCATTAATGGAAAAAAAGTGATCTTGATAGGGGCTGGGGGAGCAGCTAGAGCTATTGGATATGTGGCGGTGAAACGGGGGGCAAAAATCGTTATCCTTAACCGGACAAAGGAAAAAGCTCTTGAACTTGCCAAAGAGCTAAATGGGCAAGGTGGTGGTTTAGATGAGATGGGGCAAGAGTTTGAAAAAGGGTATGATGTCCTGATCAATTGCACACCTGTCTATCTCCCGATTGACCCTAAACATCTTATTCCCACAGCTCTTATCATGGATATTAAGGCGTATCCTCAAGAGGGATCTTTATTGACTCATGCTATAGACATCGTCGAAGGGTACGAAATGTTTGTCCATCAGGCTGTTAGACAAGAAAAAATTTGGTTTCAATTGTCTGAGGAAGAATCGATAAGGAACGCAATTTTACCCTTTGTCAATCCTCACAATCGCGTGAAACCTCTCTTTATCTCTCTCTAATTCTGTTCTCATGATTTAAAAATAAAAGATCTTTATTAATTTATTTATCACCCTAAACATCAAGATTTTGATCCATTTATTTATTAAAAACGTTGGATGGGCATTCATAGGATATGAAACAGCAAATTTTTGGATTCCTCTTAGCTATGGGTGTCGGCTTCGGAGGGGCATTTTATGGAGTCAATGTTATGAAACTAACGAGCCAGGCATTTAAAGAGGGTCAGCCTATCCCTCAAGTTTATACCTGCCAAGGTAAGAATGTTTCTTTTCCTTTAACGATTTCAGACGCACCTAAAGAGACTAAAAGCTTTGCCATCGTGATGGACGACCCAGATGCGCCAGGCGGAACGTTCGACCATTGGATCGCATGGAATATCCCTGCCAAGAAAACGACCCTTGAAGAAGGAGTTTCTCTAGCACACGTAGGAAAAAATCACATGAAAAAGGAGGGCTATTTTGGCCCTTGTCCACCTGCAGGGGCAGCTCACCATTACCACATTCGAGTCTATGCCCTTGACACTGAATTTGATCTTGAAAATGGAATTTCAAAAGAAGAACTCCATAAGGCTATGGATGGGCATATCTTATCTCAAGCTGAACTGATCGGAACTTACAAAAGATCTTAAAGCTTAACGAGTTGTTTGCCGATATTCTCCCCTTTAAAGAGGGCAATAAAAGCTTTTGGGGTATTTTCGAGGCCATTTGTGATGGTCTCTTTATATTTAAGCTTACCCTCTTTGATCCATTGGGCCATTTGTTGTAACCCTTCTGGAAAGCGCTCGTAATAGTTCATGACGAGAAAACCTTTCATAAGAGCACCCTTATTCAGGAAAGTTAAGAAAGGACGGGGGCCTATATCGGGTTTATCCTGGTTATACTGAGAGATTTGCCCACAAACAACCATTCTTCCTGATCGGTTGAGAAGCGAGAGAACATTGTCTGTTACAGTTCCACCAACATTATCAAAGTAGACATCCACTCCTTTTGGGCAGGCTTTTTTGAGCTCTTCTGCAAATCGGGGACTCTTGTAGTTGACCGCTGCATCAAAACCTAGTTCTTTCGTCAGAAGGTTGATTTTTTCATTACTTCCAGCAATGCCGACAGTACGGGCCCCTTTAATTTTTGCAATTTGTCCTACAAGGCCTCCCACAGCTCCTGCAGCTCCGGAAATGACAACAGTCTCATCTTTTTGGGGTTGGCCAATTTCTAAAAGACCGAAATAGGCGGTCATCCCTGGCATGCCAAGGACCCCCAGAGCCGTGCTAGCAGGAGCAGTTGTTTGGTCAATTTGCTTTAAATCGGCTCCGTTCGCCACTGAATAGTCGGCCCAATTCAAAAAACCGATTACAGTATCGCCTGGATTAAACTGAGGACTCTTAGATTCAACGACTTTACCAACAACCCCGCCCGTAATAGGTTCATTAAGTTGAAAGGTCGACATCATATAAGAGGATCTCTCACTCATCAGAGCCCGCATATATGGATCAACTGAGATATAGAGAGATTTGACAAGCACCTCCCCTTCCCTCGGCTTAGGCATAGCTGCTTCTCGAAGGGCAAAATTAGCCTCTGTTGGCATCCCCTCAGGATGAGAGATAAGAATGACTTGGCGGTTGCTATCTGACATAAACCGCATCTTGCCTAAAGAACTACCTCTTGTCTACCCCCCTGCTCATGAAGAGCAAATCTATGCTAGGATTGAAAGAAACAAAAAGAGAACCAAGATGCACCTAATAACCGCCCTCAGTTTAATATTCGCTCTAGCAGCACCTGAGACAATTGCCCCAAAAAAAAAGTGCAAGTGTGAGAATTGCCAATGCTCACCCGATATGCACTGCGGATGTCTCTACAAGATGGATACCGAAGAGAAGCCTTCAGAATCCAAAGAGACTCCTCGGAGCGAGTAAGTCCCAAATCGCACAAAAGTTATGTAAACCATAACTTTTGTGTGCCTAGAAAATATTTAAAGTCTCAAGCTACTTAATCGCAAGTTAACGAAATCATATTGTCGTCTCCTCTATCAAAAGGAGCAGCCCCCTGAAAAACCGGACCAACTGGGATTTCAGCTTAATATTGAACTATATCTCGCCTCTTACTTAATCTTTCGGTTATCGAGAGGTTTATATGGCAGTTATTGGAACAACTAGAGTGCCAAAAACTACAGCCTATCCCTCTCTTCGCTCAAAAAACCCGACGCTAAAAACTTTTTCTAAGCTTTTGCACGCCACCTGCCAAAAAGCTATTCGTAAGCCAAATCTTTTCTTTACTCGTAATAGGGAGAATGGGTAAGATATTGGTTGGAAGTGTTATGTCGATTGATTTTTTGATCCAAAGTGTTGCCGATTACATCCTTTTTGCCTCTTGTTTGTTTATTTTGGCCTGCTGTGTCCTGCTGACTTTCAAAACGCGGTTTATCCAATTGAGGCTTTTGCCGACGTTGTTTCGATTACTGAGAGATGGGTTTCGAGATAAAGGGGAAAGTAGCCATACGGTCCCTCCTTTGCGGGCGTTAGTGACGGCGATGTCGACAACGCTTGGAATTGGGACGATTGTGGCCCCAACGATTGCCATCTCACTTGGTGGACCTGGGGCTCTGCTTGGATTTCTGCTGACTGCTTTTTTTGGGAGTGCAGCGACCTATACTGAGGTCAGTCTTAGCATTCAGCATCGGAAAAAAGTTGAGACTGGGATGATGGGCGGACCTATGCAGTACATGCAAGCTATCTTCTCCTCTTGGGCGGCAAAATGGTACGCCGTTGGATGCCTTGTTCTCATGGTCGCTTGGTCAGGAGCTAACGCTAACCAGCTAGCCGCTATCTTGGATTCTCCCATTCTTGGAGGATATCGAACACCCACTATGATTTCTGGCGCCATCATTGCAGCCTGCGTCCTCATCGTTCTTTTGGGGGGTATTAAACGAGTCAGCTCGATTTCGGCCAAGATTGTTCCGGCGATGTTTGCCCTCTATATCGGCTCTTCACTTTGGATTTTGATTTCTAATGTCGATCAGTGGGGTCATATCTTTGGGATGATGTTCCAATCGACCTTATCCCCTTATGCCCTAGCAAGTGGAACCTTGATTGGTGGAATTGTAAGCGCATTGCGCTGGGGGATTTTTAAAGGGATTCAGGCCTGCGAAGCAGGGATTGGAACTCAGGCGATTCCTCATGCGATGGCTGAAACAAAAGACCCCATGGCTCAAGGGGCTCTGGCGATGCTTTCGACATACACAGCCGGTTTTGTTGCCTTTCTTTCAGGCTGTGTTGCCTTGCTGACTAACACTTGGCAAGACCCTGAGCTGCCTCTAGGGATCAGCATGGTCGCCGCCTCTTTCCAACAACATTTCTCCTATTTTGGCGTCGCCATTGTTGTCGGCAGCACACTTCTCTTTGGTTTCGGGACAATTCTTGGTAACAGTTTTAACGGCAGTCAATGTTTTGGCTTTCTCACCGACAACAAAAAACTTCGCTTGTATGTTGTAGCAACTGCTGCAATGACCTTTATTGGAGCGATTGCCGAAGTCAAAACCTTTTGGTCTGTGATCGATATTGTGCTGGCCTGTGTCGCTATCCCCCACATCACTACTCTCATGGTCTCAGTTTTTCGTAAGACAGAGGCTAGCGAACTTGCTTTGAGAGAATGATAAGCTAAAGTTTTTCTCCACAAATACTCGTGCTGCCCGCCCTGCTTTAAGTCTTAGGGTTGGCTCGTTTAATAGAAGTTTTAGATGAGCGATCCATTCTTGTTCGCTGTTAGCTTGAAAAGCAAAAGAGGGGTCGACGAGCTCCTCTATGCCGCCGTGCCCTTGGTAGACAAAGGGGATGCCGGCTGCCATGTATTGGAGAGCTTTGATGGGAGATTTTCCCCTAGCATAGATGTCGTCTGGTAGAGGAAGAAGGCCAATCCCAACCTTTTGAAGAAAAGGTGATTCTCCACCAGGTGTGAATGGAGTGTGTTCGAAAGGGATGTTGAAATTGGGACACTTGCCTGAGTAGATAGAAAGCTTTCCCGCGACTTTTTTTAGGGCAGGAAGAAGTGTTTCTAGGTAAGAGAGATTGTGAGGGGCTCCGCTCCAGCCCATGACGGGGGGGATATCTTCTCTTTTAAGGTAAGGGGCCAAATCAATGGCCATAGGCAAAAGGGTGGGTGATCCACCAAGCGCCCTAACCTTTTCTGCCAGATAGTGGTTGGGGACGATCACTTTTTCTGCCTCTTGGCACCAGAGTTGAAGCCTTTTTTGCACTCTGAGGCGGGTAAATAAATTAAAATCTTTTCCTGGTCTTGTCCAGATCGCATCGTCGAAGTCGAAAAAGAGTCTTTTAGCTTTGCGGAGAACCTTTTTGATCAGACTGCGACGCATTAAGACTTTCTGAACAATGATCAAATCATTTTCGAATAAGGTATCGTCTAGATTTTCTTTTTGGTAAAGGTTGACACTCCATCCTTTAGATTTAAAAAAAGGGAGATATTGCCCTATCCGGTACCAGGTGCTCGCATTCGTCAGAGAACCGCTTGCCAGAACGCCGATTTTCAAAAAATCCCCTCTTCGAGGAAGTCTTGGTAGGTCACTTTTAGTCCTTCTGCTAGTTTCCAGCGGGGGGCCCAACCGAGAGATTCTATTTTGGAAGAATCGATCAGTTTACGAGGTGTGCCATCGGGCTGATTTTCATCCCAAGCAATCTCCCCCTTAAAACCCACAATTTCTCGGATGGTCTCAGCGAGATCTCGGATCGTCACCTCTTCGCCAGAGCCGACATTTAAAAGAGGAAGGGGCATCTTTGTTAAAGGGAGATATTTTTCATCAGGTAACAGGCCAAGAAAAAGAAGGGCTTCTGCTAGGTCTTGAGCATACAAAAATTCTCTTTTGACCTTTCCACTCCCCCACAAAGTAAGTTTTTCCTCTCCCCGTCTTTTAGCCCTGTCCATCTTCAGCAAGATGGCAGGGATGACGTGGGAACGGAAGGGATCGTAACGATCGCCTGGACCAAAAAGATTGGTCGGCATCAAGCCAAGATACTTGGTGCCAAATTGCTGGTTGAAGCTACGCAGAAGTTCTATACCGGCAATTTTAGCGAGAGCATAGCTCCGGTTGGTCTCTTCTAAAGGTCCTGTTAAAAGAGCCTCTTCTTTCATCGGCTGCTCAGCGAGCTTGGGATAAATACAAGAAGACCCCATATAAAAAAGGCGGTCGACATTCACTTGGTGGGAATTTTTAACGACGTGAAGAGCCATCGCCAAATTATCATAGGCAAAATCTGCCGGATGGTCGCGGTTAGCTAAAATCCCTCCTACCCTTCCGGCTAAAAAGTAGACTTGCTGGGGGCGATATTCTTGGAAATAATCTTCGACCTGTTGCTGCTTTGTCAAATCTAAATCTTGCGAAGAGGGGGTTAAAACACTTTCTGCACACCCTTTGCTTTCAAAAAGGGATCGCAGGTGGGAGCCGACAAGGCCGCTTCCACCTAAAATGAGAACAGTTTTTAAAGGAGGCATGGCTCAATAACCGGGTTATCAACGTCTGATAAAACCATTTCTTGGACAAGTTCAGCGAACGTCGTCTTAGGTCTCCATCCTAGTATTTTTTTGGCTTTAGTAGGATCCCCTAAAAGAGAATCGACTTCAGCAGGACGGAAATAGCGAGGATCTATCGATACCACTTTTTGGCCATTCAGATGGGGATGCACGCCCCCTTTTGTCCAGGCGACACCGATCTCATCGATACCATTGCCTTTCCATTCAATTTCTATGCCAACCGTTTCAAAGCCTCTTTCCACAAATTCTCGCACCGAATGCTGCTCGCCTGTTGCGATCACAAAATCTTCGGGAACGGAGTGTTGCAACATAAGCCACATCGCCTCAACAAAATCTTTGGCATGCCCCCAATCTCTTTTAGCGTCGAGATTGCCTAAATAGAGACACTGCTGTTGCATTTTGAGCATCGCTGCAATGGCTAACGTAATCTTACGAGTGACAAAAGTCTCTCCTCTAACCGGCGACTCATGATTAAAAAGAATCCCATTCGTGGCAAAAAGGTTATAAGCCTCCCGATAATTCACTGTGACCCAGTAGGCGTAGAGCTTGGCAGCTGCATAAGGAGATCGGGGGTAAAAAGGGGTCTTCTCTGTTTGAGGCGTCTCAAGAACTTTGCCATAAAGTTCTGATGTTGAAGCCTGATAAAACTTTGTTTTATCTTGAAGTTTTAGAATGCGGATCGCTTCAAGCAGGCGTAGTGTCCCCATGGCGTCGGTATTAGCCGTGTACTCAGGTGTTTCAAAAGAAACTGAAACATGACTTTGAGCCGCTAAATTATAAACTTCATCGGGTTGAATTTCGTTGAGTAATCGGATGAGGCAAGTCCCATCGGTCATGTCACCATAGTGAAGAAAAAAAGGGACACCCTTGACATGAGGGTCATGATAAAGATGATCTATGCGATCGGTATTAATTAACGAAGTGCGGCGTTTTACCCCGTGGACTTCATACCCTTTCTCAAGAAGAAGGGCTGCTAAATAAGAACCATCCTGTCCGGTAATTCCTGTAATAAGCGCTTTTTTCATTAAAACTTTTAAACATTAGAACTGACATTCAAAGTTAAACGAAAGGAAGAAACTTCTCCAGTGAATCCGATTTAATTTACATTCATGTCTTGGCAAAGTGACGATATTTCGCAAAAATTGAGGGACATGATGGTCTTCGACACATTCGACACAATGTTCACCAGGCCTTGTCCTAAAGAAACGGTAACCGCCAATTAATCCAAAGGACCACCCTTTCCAGGCGTGGTAGTTGATCGTCCCGTTAATCAATTGACCCCACCCTGAGGCACTGTCTACATATCTCATATGAAAATATTCGTGCCGATTAAGGTTGGGAATATCTTCGCGTCGCCCCCCTTCCCAATCCCATGTACCGCAACCGCGATAAGCGGCCCAATGGAGCTCGGCTTGGATACCTATTTTCCAGCAACCGGAAATGTTCCAATAATTATCCAAACCTACGAAGCCGCTTTTCCATTGGACATGGTAATGGTTCGATAACTTATCGATACAAAAGCAACAAACCCCAAAAGGGGCTTCTGTGACACAAGGGTCGCTCATCCTGAAATTTTGTCCTTGGAAAGCAAACCCGCCACAGAGTGCTATATCAACAGGTCCGCAGTTGGGTAAAACGTGGAAACCCAATGCCCCTTTAACATCGAAAACCTTGTTTCCGCCGTGTTCTGCTTGTATTTTGGTGATGGTGTCAGAACGATTATTCCCTGCGAATACTGTCTTTGAAGGCTTTCCTTGAAAGATGATCCCAAAATCGCCTTCTAATCGGGTATAAATCCTATCCCAACCTGCAAGGTACCCTCTTGCTCCAACCATCGCGCTTTGCATGAGACGATAATCGATTTCGGTCGAGACATTAGGAAAGCCATGAAAGCCAGGGATGCTCCAGACAAAATCATCTTGCCGCCATCCCGTGTAAAGATCGAACCGGCCATCATAGCCATTGCCCCCAAAAAGGGTCGTCGTAATAGCTACGGCAGAAAATAAAATCCAAGTTCGGTTCATAGGGACATCTCTCGAAGTCATTGATCAGATTGCACAAGATAGGAGAGAGACAACGATTTGTCAATTGACATCTCACTTCGATGATTGTAAGAAGAAGTTTTGGCGTTAAATTTTAAGGAGCCTTTATGAAATTCACAAGCAACATTGGATTTATCCTACTAGCAATCTATCTGATTCTTGCAGGTTTGGGATATTTTGGCTTGGCTATCCCAGGCATTATTTTGGGGATATTTGCGATCTTAGCTGGAATTTTTCTTTTGATTGGACGCTAAAAGTCAAAAGAAACATTGACGGTGTACATTCTAGAATTGAAGGCCACCTGATTGAGGCGGCCTTTAGCTTCAACAATCTCCCCGAAATCATCGAGAACATAAGTCGTATCATCGCCTTTGGAAGCTCTCATCCCAAATAGATGGAAATTCAAACCCATATTTAAACAATAAAAATGATAAGCCCCGCGGACGCGGAAATCATAGCCATATCCCCAACTCTTGTGCCTAAATGGGCCAACAAAGTACTGCGAAAGATTCCAATAACCCTTTCCTAAATAACGAGGGACAAAAAGAGAAATAGCAGGGGCAAGTGAAAAACATCCCTTATGGTAATCGATTGAAACATTAGCTTCGGGACCCATCCATTGAGCCACATAACGGCTCCTCAACCCCTCAAAACTCACTGGACCAATCTTAGAAATTAAAAGTTCTCCTCCATCAATTTTTAGACGCTCTTGTTCGAGCCGGAAACCAATAGAAAGATCTAGCCTCATGCAAGCATCAAAAGGAAAAAAGTAACGTCCAAAGGCTCCCCTTATCCCCCAGCAGGGGCTGTTCTTAGCACTGGAAACAGTTCTTAAGAAAATATCTTTACGATTTCTGCGTCGGTAATCGGAGTCTATGACTCTGCCATTCGTTGTGACCGATCCACTTCCCTCGATAAAAACAAAGGATTGAGAAGCGGGAAAATCCCCTTTTAAGCGAGCAAGACCATAAGGGCCATCCAGATTTTTCCATTCCAATTCAGAGAGAATATTGGGGTACCCATCTTGGGAACCGATATCCCAATGGAAATCAGAGCTCTGATAACCCACCTCTGTTTCAAGAACTAAATCTGCAGCAGATAAACTAGAAAAAATAAGGAGAAAAAAAAGTTTCACTTCTTCAGGACTTTGGGTATTTGAAAGATGATATTTTCCTCTGTAAAGATCACCTCTTCTTTTTCGGTGACCCCAAGATCTTGCAACCGCTGAATACAAGCCTGAACGACATCCTCAGGAGTAGAGGCGCCTGCTGTCAATCCAATAGTTTTTGCAGATAGAAGCCATTCGGGGTTGATATCACTGGGATCTTTAATCAGATAGGAAGGGATCCCCCGTTTTGCACCCACTTCTCTCAACCGGTTGGAATTTGAGCTTTTGGGATCCCCCACCACCAAAATTAGATCGGTCTCTTCAGCAATAGCACTAAGGGCCATCTGACGATTTGTTGTTGCGTAACAGATGGAGGAGGTTGGCAATGTTTCGATTTGGGGAAATTTTTTTATCAAAGCATCAGCGATGTCTTTGACATCATCAAGGCTTAAAGTAGTTTGCGTTGTATAAAAGATTTTATCTTCTGGTGAGTAGTGCAGGCTTTCAACATCTTTGACATTTTCAACGATAGTTGTCACATCAGGGGCAACACCCTTTGTGCCTACGATCTCGACATGGTTTTTGTGTCCAATCAAAACAATTTTGTACCCTTTTCCAGCAAATCTTTCGACAGCGGAATGGACTCTTGTAACCAGGCCACAGGTCGCGTCAATTTCTAGCAATTGCCTTTTTTTAGCCTGTTCTCTTACTGCTGGCGCAACTCCGTGAGCCGAATAAATGAGCTTGGAGCCTACAGGAACATCTTCCAAATCTTCGATGAAGATAGCCCCTTTCTCTTTTAGACGGTTGACCACAAACATATTATGGACAATTTCATGTCTGACATAGACTGGAGCGCCAAATTTCTTAAGGGCTAGTTCGACAGTGTCAATGGCTCGGTCAACACCTGCGCAAAATCCCCTCGGCTTCGACAACAGTAATTTTTTCATGCCCCAATTTTAATGGAACAGGGATAAACAGGATAGACCTGCTTACCTCCTAGTTACTGGACGTCAGCGGCGCAGCGGAAGCCATAAGTACCATTCACGGTGCCGGGATTGTTCCTGTGGCGACGAGAGCAGGCGAGATCTTCTTTTAAGCTCTTCCAACAACCCCCTCGGAGAACACGATAGACCCCCTGTAGTGGACCCTTGGGATTTTCTGGTTCGGCAGCTGAGATTTCAAAATAATTATAACCATACCAGTCTTGAACCCACTCGTAGACATTGCCCGCCATATCGTAAAGACCGTAGGCGTTAGGGGGGTAGCTCATGACGGGTGTTGTGTCTGAACTAAAAAAGTTGGCTTGAGTTTTTTCAATCGTACCGCCTGTAGGGAAAATCAAGTTGTCATCTCCCCCTTTGGCTGCAACTTCCCACTCAGCTTCTGTTGGCAGGCGTTTCCCCAACCAGCGGGCGTAGACTAAGGCACCATACCAGGTGACACCGACAACAGGATGCTTCGCGTAACCTGATTCGATCAAAAGCCGTCCAGCGACACGCTTAATTCTAGAGTCTTTCAAACGGATAATATCATGGTGATGACGATCTTTTTCTCCTCCCATGACCTCTAAAAATCGGACAAACTGCTCATTTGTCACCGGGTGGGTATCAATGGCGTAGGGAGATAGCTTGATTTGGTGGCGGGGCATTTCGTCCCGGTTACCTTCATTGCTTCCTCTAAAGTAGGCCCCACCCTCAATCACACACATTTCGGTGGAGAGAGGTTCAATATTCACCACTTTCTTTTCGGGCTGGTACTGCTTGACTGTCGTATCGACCTGGATGCTTGCCGCAGGATCGGCATCAAAAGAGGGACGATCGATCGGTTGTCGACGGATCACCGGCTTCATTTGATTTTTTGCCCCCTCTTGAGCGACTTCGGCCATATGCAAGGCTACCAGTCTTTCAGGCACTGCTGGAATCTCTTCCTCCATCCCTGACTTAATTTCGAGAGGCACAACTGATTCTAAAAGAGGGAGCAGTTTTTCTGGCCTTTCTTCAGGGTTTTGTCTTAAAACTTGATTCAGGAAAGCATCCCAATTGTAGT
>JAGVKY010000146.1 GCA_020050175.1 Parachlamydiales bacterium | reverse complement strand
TAGCTTTTATTCTCTTCCCTATTGCGATTTACAACGCACTTCACTACCTCATAGGAAAAATTGTTCTACCCGCATCCACTCCATTTTTGATGGGTTTAAAAAAGAATTATGCCAATGACATTAGGGGAATATTTGCAGCAAACTTGCAACAAAACTGGAAGGTTAAACGCTTTACGGTGGAAGTTGATGGCAATAAAATCGACGCAATGATCATTGGGTTAGCTGAAACTTTAACCAATTCCAAACGGTGGGTTTTGAATTCGGGCGGTAATGGGGAATTTTATGAACATAAATTTTTCGACAGAGCCTTCCAATCTTTCCTTACCCATATGGAAGCTAATGCGATCGTCTTCAACTATCCAGGAGTTGGTGCAAGTCAAGGCGGCCCAGACCGGAAAACCATGGTCAAAGCGTACCAGGCCATGCTGACAATTTTAGAGGATAAAGCGAATGGCTTCGGAGCTACCGAAATCGTTAGTCTTGGCCACTCTATTGGAGGTGGAGTTCAGGGTGATGCTTTAAAGACTCACCCTATTAAAAATGATATCAAATACGTCTTGATCAAACACAAAACGTTCTCTTCTTTAAGTGCAGCGGCAGCCGCTATCACTAAAATCAATTTTGTATACCATCTGATCAAATTTTTCGGTTGGAATCTTGATTCTGTCGAGTCTTCGAGAAAACTAAATGTTCCCGAAATTATCATTCAAACGGCTAAAACAGACGAAGAGATGATCTTAGAAAGAGCCGATCAAGTAGAAAATGATGGCATCATTCCCGACAACTCCTCACTTGCGAAAGAGCTCTTAAATGCTCCCGATTTAATCAAACATCGCGAAAAAAAATTGTTCATTGGAGTTCCGGACGGCCACAATAATATCTTGACAATTCGCTCTTTAGAATTTGCGAAGAAAGTCATCCAACTTCTCCGCTGAGACAGTCTATTTTAAGAGATACCATGTCTAAAATCGTTCCGCCCCCATGTGGATGCACTAACCTCTGAAAGAGCAGAAACTGCGAGAGCATCCTTTGTTTAAAAAGAGCCCTTTAATCTTTCTCGCAAAAAAGGTAGAATATATCTAATTTTTGAGCGTACACGCTTCTGATTTGGCGGCTTTCTGGCGCATTTTAAGAAAAGTTTGTTTCTCTCTTAAATGCCACAGCTCTTAACCCCCATCAAAGGATCAACGCTTGTCTAGCTTCACCAACTTTAATTTTGACAAAAGAATTTTAGAAGTCCTCCAAGAAATTGGATACGACAAACCAACTCACATCCAAGAACAGGCTATCCCTAAAATCTTGGAAGGTGTCGATGTCATCGCTTCTGCCCAAACAGGCACAGGAAAAACTGCTGCCTTTATCCTCCCTATTCTTCACCTCTTATCAGATCCTGAATCTAAGAAAGGAAGAGGCCCTCAAGTTTTAATTCTTGTGCCAACAAGAGAGCTTGCGATCCAGGTAGCTGAAGAAGCCAAAAAATTCACCAAGTTCCTCACACAAATGAAGACAGTGTGTGTCTATGGCGGCGTCCCCTACCCTATTCAAAAAAGAGAGCTCTCCCGTCCTTATGACATTCTAGTGGCAACACCAGGACGTCTAATGGATCACATGAATCAGCGCCTCATCGACCTTTCTAATATCAGAATGCTCGTTCTTGACGAAGCTGACAGAATGCTCGACATGGGCTTCTTGGAAGAAGTTGAGAAAATTGCTGATGCGACTCCAAAAGATCGTCAAACTCTTCTCTTTTCAGCCACTATCGATAGAAAAATTGTTCCCATTTCAAAAAAACTACAGAACAATCCTTTCGAAATTAATGTGGAGCATGACCAAGCGACTGAAAACAACATTGAGCAGCGTTTGTATTATGTGGATGGCAGACATCACAAAATTCAGATTCTAGATCATATCTTGGAAAATTCTGATATTTACCAAGCGGTTATCTTTGCCTCTACAATTGCACAGACCATCGAACTTTCTGACTATCTCTATGAACAGGGCTACTCTGCTGAAGCTCTTCATGGTGATATGACACAAAGGGAGCGGACACGTGCCATCAATAAAATGAGACACGCTGAAATCCAATTTCTCGTGGCAACAGATGTCGCGGCTCGCGGGATCGACATCCCTTCTATCACCCACGTCATCAACTTTGACCTCCCCTTTCAATCTGAGAATTTTGTGCACAGGATTGGAAGAACAGGGCGTGCTGGGGCAAAAGGGGTAGCCATTACCTTTACAACTTATAAAGAAGATTCAAAACTTTCCCGCATCTTTAAACATTTAGGCAAAGAAATTGACCTTCATACCATTGAAGGCATGGAGCCTAAAGCCAAAGGGCCAAACAAGCCGAATCAGCGTCGTTCAAGACCACGCAGAGGTTCAAACTTTAGCCCAAGCTGGTAGTCAAAAATTTAATCCAGTCTTAAAAACAAGCAAGGCCAACTTTATAGCTGGCCTTGCGTTCTTTCAACCCTTTGCGATTCTTTTTTTTATTATCAGGCTAATCGTTTATTCCTTGCCTTTCGTTGAACCTTTCATTCCTTTTGGTACGAATCTCTTCCATTTTTGCCTGGGCTTTTGGAGAGACATTTCCACTGGCCTGTCTTTCTGACACCCTTTGCATTCTTTTTTTGGTCCGTTCTTGTTGGTTCTCAAATCTCTTGTCAATATTTGGTCTTTCGAGCGGCGCTTTTCCTTGTTCACATCTCATTAAGTCAACTTCTAACATCCTTAGTTCAAGTCTATCTCCACTGGAAATGTCAGACCCGAAGGATCGAATCTCAGCTTTTTTGTTTTTAACAGCTGTTCTTGCCTCTGCGCAATCATCAGCGAATAGGAAAGTTGCACTTGTGCTGCCAAGGATTAAGGCTAATGGCAATATTTTTTGGTACGCTTTCATAAAATCACCTCTTTATATTGCTATTTTAGAAATGAGAGTCAAGAGAGATAAGGGTGTTTATTTAAGAAAATTAAAGAGCGTTGATTTTCAGTGCTGGAAAAAAGGGGCGTTGTTCTCTAATTGCGAGTCAAGTAGGTGTTCTTAAGACAGTGTCTCCCATCAAAATAAAATTGTCTTATCCATAACACCTTAAAGACTGCCCAGATAAGGCCAACTTTTGAAAATGAAAAAGAAGACCCTTTAAGCGATCTTAGAATTAACGGCGGTTTCTTTTGCTGCAGTAAGAATACTTACAACTTTCTCCAATTTTTGATTCAAATTTTTCATATTTGTTGAAATAAATACTTTTCCATCTTTAATGGGACCGATCGTGATAATCTGAGCTGAAACATCCACGAAAAGCAATTTTCTGGACACTTCAAAAGGAGGTTTAAAGGTAATAGAATTATCTGAAAAAGATACAGTAAAATTTTTCGGGAGTTTTAATTTAGAACCGATAAATTCATTGGGGGGGGTTATTGCTAACAATCAAAAATTTTTCGGCAGGCGGCTCAACACTAAAAGAATTA
>JAGVKY010000001.1 GCA_020050175.1 Parachlamydiales bacterium | reverse complement strand
CTCATTGACACTGCAGCTCTCGTGGGAATGGATTTTGAATCGCTTGATCGTTATCCCCATTCCTTTTCGGGGGGTCAACTTCAGCGTTTAGCAATCGCTAGAGCCCTCCTTCTGGAGCCTGAACTCCTTGTCCTTGATGAGCCTTTGGCTTCTCTCGATCTTTCCCAGCAGGCTCAAATTTTGCGCCTTCTCAGTCAAATCAAAGAGCGTTTAGGCCTCACCTTTATCTTCATCACCCATGACCTTCAAGTTGTCGAGTCTTTTGCGGACGAAGTGGTTGTTCTCTACTTAGGAAAAGTGATGGAGCAGGGTTCTGCAAAAGAAATTTTTAGTCATCCCCGTCATCCCTATACTAAGGCCCTTCTGTCGAGTATTCCTCCCTCCAATCCGTGGGAAAAGCGCAACCCGATGCCTATCGGCTCGATCCTCCCTTCGCCGTTTGATCCGCCATCCGGCTGTCCTTTCCGCACCCGCTGTCCCTTCGCCATGCCAAAATGCAGTAATCTTATTCCACCAAAGTCTGAGGGCAGACACATCTGGTGGTGTGTGCTGGAAGATGAGCGCACTAACGAAGTCTGATTTTAGATTCACCACAGAGAACAAAGAGCAGCTCCGTTTAATTTTTTTATAGGGTAGAATGGATAGGGCATGAACATCACAGAAGAACTAAATCAGATCTTAGTTGCCCTTTGGAGAAAAGGGGTAAAACGGCCAGGACCGGCTCATCAACTTCTTGTCGAAGAGACAAAACATGTCTCCCCAGAAGTGGCTGAGATGGAAAAAGGAAGCCCTAAGAGCATTGCTTTTCTCCTTTACCACTGGCCCCTCTTTTATCAAGAAGGGTTGTCTTTGCTAGGAGAAGTCCCAGAATCTCTCGGAAAAATTCTAACGATAGGTTCTCCTTTTGCTCCCTATGGCGTTGCGGCAGCTGTGCTAGGAGCAAGAGAGGTCACTTTTGTTGACGCTAACCCAGACTCTCTAAGAATTGGGAGCGAAATTGCTGGAAAGTTAGGAGTTTCGCTGCAGGGAAGAAAAGTAATTCCTAATGAATTATTTGACACTATTGTGCTTGACCGAGTTTCCCTCGACCCAGAAGCCCTGGCTAAATATAACTCTTTATTAAAACCAGAGGGCTGTTTGGTTATTATAGATAGCGCTGAACCGATCACGAACCGCGCCTTTGTCACCATGCGGGATGAGATGGTAGATAGGGGATTTGCTGTACAGGCTCCTTGTGTCTGGAAAGGCCCTTGTCCTGCTCGAGTCTTTGGCTTTCCTTGCTTTGCCCAAAGACCGATGGAAAGAACTTTCGTGATGAGGGAGATCCAAAAAAGAGCGGGGATCGAACAAAATTCTCTAAAAATGAGCTATCTCATCCTTCGTAAAAAAGGGAGAGAATGGCCAAATTTGCCTGTCGCCCCTACCTACCGCGTGGTCAGCCATCCATTAGAAGGGCCATCAGGCAAAAGATTCACCCTTTGCGGTACAGATGGAAAGAAACGACTCAATTTGACCCAAGAAACTTTCCCTAAAGAGGCAAGAGCCCTCTCCTTTTTGAAAAGGGGCGAACTTATCTACCTCGAAGACGAACTCCGAAAAGGGGATGATATCTTCGCAGGGACTGGAACCAAGGCGAAGATCCTTGCAGCTCTAGGAAAACCTATTCCCGAAAAGGAGAATGAAACATGAGCAGTCCCAAGCGCTCTGTTTTACAAAAGTTAGCCGAAAAATTTCTTCCTTGGACAAAGGGATCTTCAGATGGGAGGAAACTCTCCAAGAAAGCCCTTCAGGTCATCAAAAATTATAAATCAGGAGCTCATGGTAAAGTCGCCCTCTGCGCTCCTGCCATCTTTTCTCAGGGCCTCTTTGTCGAACTAAAAGGGCCAAAAATTGATCCTCAGCTAAAAGAAAAAGACCTCTTCCGTATGAGGGCCATTCAAGTTTTACAAAATGAGGGGCTGCTGCCCAAAGAGATCATTAGCTTCACACAAAGAGATGTGGAAGCATTTAGTGTCTTAGGTGAGAGAGAAATCTGCCTTCGGCAAGCTCACATGACTTTGCCTGGTGAAGTAGTAACGATTTTTCTGAACTTTCAGCGGGGCAGGGTTTCTATTCCGAAAGATCTTTCGGTGAATGTGGTCAGTTCGCAAACCGGTTTTCCCGATCCACTTTTTTCTTTTGGATTTGCTTTACCAGAGTCGGTGTTACCGAATATCAAAGATCCAGAGAAAACTCCTCTCTATTGGGATCTTTTAAGAAGGAAGGAGTCCTTAGCTAAGGAGCTCCTTCCAAAAGGGAGAAAAAATTTAGCGGCTAAGCGTCTTCTGTCGGACGAAAGGGGGGCTTTTCAAAGGGAGGTCTCTCTCTATTCTGAGAAAATTTCCTCTCTCCTTGCCACTCTCTTGGGGCCCGGGCTTCCCCTTCCCTTGCAAAGCGTGGAGCCCTCTCCTGATCGCGGGGGCGGAAACCGGAGTAACCACCTTCTCTTCGATCGCTTCGTGGAGCCCTGCCGGAAAATTCAGTATCTCTTTGACGATTGGCGGAAAAAGGTCGAGCTGGACGATCCCCAAAATCGCGAGGACCTCGAGAACTCGATCTATCTTGCCAGCCCCCAGACCGAAAATCTCTCTCCCCTTGAGGCCGCTCTCTTCTTTCGAATTGCCCCTCTCTGGAAGGAGCTCCATATGGCCTTCTCTCTCCCGAAAATGGGCGAGGCGCCTCT
>JAGVKY010000066.1 GCA_020050175.1 Parachlamydiales bacterium | reverse complement strand
ATTAAATTGGGCTAAAAAGATAGGACCATCTACTGAAAAACTCATTGAGTCTGTTATGCAATCAAGAGCCATGCCTGAGCAGGGCTTTCGTGCTTGTTTAGGGATTTTACGCTTAGGTAAAAACTATGGCACAAATCGCTTAGAAAACGCAGCTAAAAGAGCGCTCGTCATAGGGGCGCTGCGTTATCAGAGCATCGAATCCATCCTCAAACAAGGATTGGACCAGCAGCCCCTTCCAGCGGTTGCCCCTCAACCTACCTCTCCCACTGTACATGGAAATGTTCGTGGGTCTCATTACTACAACTAACTTATAGGAGATTATTATGTTAACACACCCTCTACTCGATAAATTACGCCAACTTCGGTGCCACGGTATGCTAGAGTCCTTGCAAGAGCAACTTCAGCAACCCGATATGCAGTCTCTTAGCTTTGAAGATAGGGTTTCTTTGATAATTGACCGAGAATGGTGGTTTCGTGAAAACAATCGCATTAAAAATCGCTTAAAAAACGCTAACTTAAGACAAACTGCTTCTATGGAAGATCTTGATTATGAGCCTAGTCGGAGCCTCTCGAAAGCTGTTATGCAAACTCTATCTTCCTGTCAATGGATAAGAGAGCATCAAAATATTTTATTGATGGGGCCAACGGGGACAGGCAAAAGTTTCATTGCATCAGCTTTAGGTCATAAAGCCTGTCTCGAAGGATTTACAGTTCGTTATGTGAGATGCCCTCGTTTGTTTCAGGAGCTTACTGTAGCAAAAGGAGATGGGAGATATTTAAAGCTGATCCAGCAACTCTCAAAAAGCCAAGTTCTCATCTTGGACGATTGGGGAATCAGCCCTATGGATGAGGGACATAGGCGTGACCTTTTAGAAATTCTAGATGATAGACATCAGCAGGTCTCAACGATTGTCACGAGCCAACTTCCTCTTAAGCATTGGTATGACTTCATCGGAGACCCTACTCTTGCAGATGCGATCTTGGACCGCTTGATTCATAACGCTCATAAGCTTGAATTGAAAGGAGAATCTATGCGTAAGAAAAAAAGCAAATTAAATGAGATGAACCCTTTGGGGCAGTCTCAAGAGGAGGAGCCAGAACAGCCCTCAACACGAAAAAATAGCCCTCCTAAAAAACAACAGAAAGGAGAATCTTCATAAATGAAAAATACTACGAAAATATGCTTGCATTTTAGGAGGCATTAAAGAGATAATTTTTACGTCGCTAACGCTCCGATAAAAACGGCAACTTTGGTCGTAATCGCCACCAACTTTGGAGCGGAATTAATGGCAATTTTCAGCGGAATACGCAAGGCTGCCTAACAATGACAAGTGAAGAAGAACTCCGTCTGAAACTTCGCAAAATTGAAGCTTTGTTTGAAGGAGCCGGGACAATTGGTGAGCGGGATGCGGCAGGAGCTGCTCGTGAACGCATCAAAGCAAAGTTGGCAGATGCGGCAAAGACAGCCCCAGCTGTTGAGTATACCTTTACCTTAGGAGATCAATGGTCTCGCCAATTATTTGTGGCTCTATGCCGTCGTTATGATTTAAAGCCTTATCGATATGCGCGTCAAAGGCATACGACCGTGATGCTCAAGGTACCAAAAGATTTTGTTGACGATGTGTTGTGGCCCCAGTATTCAGCCTTAAGCAAGGAGCTCAGGGAGTATCTTGATCAAGCAACATCAAAAATTATCTCAGAAGAAGTCCATCGCGATACAACTGAGGCCCAGGAAATCGTTCAGCTTTTAGAAACTGCATGAGGATTTTGAGCCCTAAACACACATCTCCTCAACTTTTAAAGGGGATACAAAAACTTCTTCAAAATATTATCCTTCCAGCTTTAGGACAGATGACGGTACAAGATGTACTGCAGAGTCACATTGAAGCACTTCATGCAAAGCTTCAAGAAATGCCCTCCCAAGCAAACAGGGTCTTAGCTCTTTTATCAAAAATGTTTTCATTAGCGATCTCACGGAATTGGAGGGAAGATAATCCTGCAATTGGCATAGAAAGATACCAAGAAGAAAAGCGTGACCGTGGGCTCAATCAAGAAGAGCAAGATAGATTATGGGCTGTATTAGAGAACTACCCCTCTCACTTAACGGCTTATGTTTTTAAATTTCTTCTTTTGACCGGAGCGCGCAAAGAAGAAATCTTGAACTCTACTTGGGATCAATTTGATCTAGAAAAAGGAATATGGACGAAGCCTTCTCATTTAACAAAGCAAAAGAAAACTGAGCCATTTCTGCTATCCGAAAAAGCGTTTGATGTCCTGCATAAATTAAAGAAGTTAAACACTCAGAATTCCAAGTCTCTTTTTTCAGTGGGGCCAGACAGTGCCCACATCAAAAACATAAAGCCCTTCTGGAAAAAAGTTCTGAAGGAAGCAAATCTTGAGCATAAGCACATGTATGATTTACGCCATGTTTATGCTCATCTTGATTCAAATCAATGAGTTGGAAAGGAAGAACTAAGCTTCCAGACTCTTAAGACGTCAATGAT
>JAGVKY010000007.1 GCA_020050175.1 Parachlamydiales bacterium | reverse complement strand
TATTAATCATGGCACCAGTCTTTTATCCTCAAGCCCCGTTTGCACAACCTGCATACGCTCCACAACAAGCTTTTGCGCCTCAACAGGCTTATGCTCCGCAAGCTAATGCTCCGCAGTTTGATTACGGTCAACACGCAGAGCCCCCGGCAGTAATTCCTGTTCCCATGGCAGCGCCCCAAGCTGGGGCTCCTGCCCCAGAAAGAGCCAGACAGGCAGCGAATAGAGCTTTCTCTTTCCTAGCTGATGCGATCATAGGAACAATTGTCTCAGTGGTCTCTTTTGTTTGGCTCCGTTCTATTGGACTTTCATTGGGTGCTTCTTCGGCATTTTCCCTTCTTATTGGGGGTGTTTTTGTGGCCATCTTTGGTTTGCCGGTTAAAATAGGCTATCATGGCGGACGCTTCCGTTATGACGGATGGGGATGGGGTCCAAATTTTTTGATCCATGGTCGAGGCTATGGTGGTCATAGAGATGGTTATGGGTACCGGGCAGCACGAGCTAGAGAAGATGTGTGGGGTGGTGGTTATCAACCAAGAGCCCATGTAGTCCCCTATCTCCCACAGGGTAGGTACGGCGGCGGAGGCGGCTTTGGTGGTGACGCTCCTGGTGGCTACCATCAGCAGTAAGAGAAAATGTGTGAAGAGTTTGAAGATAAATTACTTCAAACTCTTCAAAATTAATTCCTTAAATGTGATACAATTTCTGATATAATTAGTAATCGTATAAAACACTATGGCCGCTGCAGTCTGTAATCCATTAAATCCGCTTCCACAACCTGCTCAAAAAGCTGGCTGGAATGTCGACCTTGATTTAAGGCATCCGCTTCCGAATCCTATTGCTGATAATGTCGGCGATGCTCCGGATAAAACCAATAGAGCTTCAAAAGTTGCTTTTTCTTGGTATGCAGCAGCAGCTTTTTTTAGTGTGACTGCCCTTGCGATGTACTTTTCTGAATACAAAATTACTGTCACTATTCTTTTAAGTTCATGCATTGGTGTGCTTGCAGGTCTTTCTGGCTTCAATGGCAACCTCTCCGATGGTGAACAGATCAAAAAGATGGCCGAATTGATCAAGTTGATCATTCTTGCCATCGCAAAAGCTCTCTAGTTCTAATTGCCAATTTTATTAAAAGGTGATCTCATGCATTTCGTATGAGCAACCTTGTTACTGGACTCCATCACGTTACAGCCATCTCCTCTGAAGCCCAGGGGAATTTAGATTTTTATGGAGGGGTCTTAGGGCTCCGTTTGGTAAAAAAGACGATTAACTTTGATGCCCCTGATATCTATCACCTGTACTATGGAAATGAGAAGGGGAGTCCTGGAACAATTCTGACTTTTTTTCCTTTCCCGGGAATCCAAAAAGGGAGAAAGGGGAAAGGTCAATTAACCGTTACCTCCTTTTCTATTCCTGACAACTCCATCGATTACTGGTTAAAGCGATTAACAAAATTCCATGTTAAACACGAAAAACCAGCCCCCCGTTTTGAGGATGAACTCTACATTTATTTAGAGGACAACGATGGACTTGGTCTTGAATTAGTGGCCAATAAAAGAGACGAAAGACCGGGATTTACCTATGGGAATATTCCAAAGCAATTTGCTATTAAAGGTTTTTACGGGATCACCCTCTCTGAAGAGGGTTATGAGAAAACGGCCTCGATTCTAACCGACCAAATGGATCACCTCCTGATTGCCGAAAAAGGGAACCGCTTTCGCTATTCCGCCGGCGGTCAGCCTAGTGGTTTCGTCGATATTCTCTGTAAGCCAGAAGGTTTGAGAGGGGAGGGGGGTAGTGGAATAGTGCATCATGTGGCTTTTGCGACTGCAAATGAAACAACCCAACTAAAAGCAAGAGAAAAGCTGGTCAACCGCGGTTATAATGTAACGCCTGTCATTGATAGGGAGTACTTTCATTCGATCTATTTTAGAGAGCCTGGCGGTGTTCTTTTTGAAATTGCCACAGTCCCTCCTGGTTTTGCCATTGATGAAGAACCAGCCCATTTGGGAGAAGCCCTTAAACTCCCGCCTTGGGAAGAGCACAACCGTAAGATTTTAGAGAGGATATTACCCCCAATTCATTTGGACCTTAAACGGTTTGAAGACTGATGCACAGCTATAAAATCTTAGAGCAAGGTCAACCCAAAGAAAAGGCTAGCAAGGCCTTAATTTTACTCCATGGGCGCGGCTCTACAGCCCTTGATATTTTGAGTCTTGCTAACAACTTTTGCGATGAAAGTTTTTACATTGCGGCTCCACAAGCAACCCACAATAGCTGGTACCCAGAAAGTTTTATGGCAGATGAAAAGCTAAACGAGCCTTGGTTATCCTCTGCGGTCGATATTGTAAAGAGATTAATCGACGAAACGTCAATGTATATCCCCCGAGAAAAAATCTATCTGATGGGGTTTTCTCAAGGAGCTTGTCTCACTCTAGAGAGTTCTGCAAGATTTGCTGAAAAGTATGGGGGAGTGGTTGCCTTTACCGGTGGATTGATTGGAAAAACGATTCAGCAGTCCAAGTATCAAGGGGATTTCGAGGGAACAAAAGTCTTTATAGGCAATAGCGATAGGGATCCTCATGTCCCTCTGTCAAGATCCGAAGCTTCTAAAGCTTTGATCGAAAAAATGGGGGCGGAAGTGGCTCTAAAAGTTTATCCAGGCATGCCTCACACGATCCATGAGGATGAAATCAAAGATCGGAAGAG
>JAGVKY010000008.1 GCA_020050175.1 Parachlamydiales bacterium | reverse complement strand
ATCCATGCTGCAGCGACGCCCCAGAGAAGAAGATTGATCCCACTTGTTTGGAGAAGGATTTGCTGACTGCCGTCGAGGGCTGCAATAGCCGCTGCACCCGACCAGAGTCAAAAAGAGGGGCTCAGTTCATTGGAGCGAATGGCATTTGCAAAGACCCGATAGAGATTTAAGGCCATGAACATTAGGTAGAGAAAGAGGCCGAAACTCCAAAAAACAGCAGCTGTTAAGAGGAGATTTTGATCGGTTATCTCATAAGTTTTAGTAATCGATGAAATCACTAAACCCGCCGAGTGGCAAGCCACAGGGAGAAACAACCAAACAGGACTTAATTTTTGCAGGGTGCTTGTTTGCTGCGTAAAGGCGGCGAAAAAGAGGACCATGATTAAAAAGATCGTCGACAAAACACCGATAGCCCCAAAGATGATCGCAAAAATGCCATACCCCATCCAACCAAAGGCAGTTCCCAAAAGACTCGCTGCTGAACAAAAAGCGAAATATTTAAAGAGACCTTCGAGGTTGAACCCCTCTTTCATTGAATCTCGGCTCATGTAGAAGCCAACACCGTAAAGAAGAGACAAAAATATCAAGCCCACGATACCGATAAATAAAAAGAGCTTGGCGGTAGCTACCCATCCCAATGCTTGAAACCCTAGAGAAAGAGCTCCCGTTGCCATGACAAAGGCAAAATTGGTAGGATCTAGCTGCTTAAAAGCCGCTTTCACCATTTTCATTTTATCAGGACTCTTTTGCAGTCTCTCTGCCATCTTCATCTTGTTCATCTACTGCACACCTATAGTAATTTCTTAAAAAGAAAGAAAGTTTACACTATCTTATGACTTTACGCATTGAAAACCATCACCAAGATTGCAAGGAAACTTAAGTGGCACCCCAACCCATTCGGGCAATAATTTTTGATTGTGATGGAACGCTAGTCGATAGCGAACCTTTTCATTACGAGGCCTGGAGATTGGCTCTTTTAAAACATGATTATGAACTTTCCCTAGAGGAATATTTATCGCATGTTGGGAAGTCCACCCAAAAAATTGCTGATGATTTTGCGTTAATTTTAGGCTGTGAATGCTCGAATTTAATCCACGACAACAAGAAATCTTATTTTGAAGAGATACAACAAGAAGGGATCCCCGCTATTCAAGGAACAGTCGATTTTGTCCGAAGATTGGCCCAAGAAAAAGATAAACGGGGCCTAAAAGTCGGTCTAGCTTCTGCCCTCTATAAAAATGTTCTGATCGAAATGGTCAGATATTTAGAAATTGAGGATTGTTTTGATTTGATTATTTCTGGCCAGGATGACTTAAATGAATACTCTGATCCCGAAGGGGTCAATAAACCTAAGCCCTACATCTATCTTCATACAGCAAAGCTTCTAAACGTTTCACCATCACAATGTGTCGTGATTGAAGACAGCTTTTCAGGTGTCACTGCCTCTGCAACTGCAGGGTGCATCACAGTAGCCGTCCCCTCTAAATACACTGCAGATCACGATTTTTCTCGGGCCGACTTCATCGTATCTTCTTTGGCCGACCTTTCGATCGACCAATTCCTGGAAAAAATTAAAAAGTGACACTTATAACGATTTGACTGTAACTACTGCTGGAGCAGAGCTCACACCATTATTAGCCTCAGCCACCACAAAGTAGGTGTAGGTCAAACCTTTCTTGATGTTTTGATCTTCAAAAACTAAAGGTTCTGTTGCTGACACAACTCCTATGGGGTCTTGCAAGGCTTTATCTCGATAAATGATGTAAAGGATAGGCGTCGCTCCATGCCTTGCTTTTTTCCAAGTTATTTTATTGAAAACATTGGATTGAAAAAGGAACTCATTTGGCTGTTGTTCTCCCTTCAAGTCCGCTGGAGGAAAAAGACCAACATCGATTGTTTGAGTGACTGTTGCCTTTAGACCACCGTTGTTACTCATAAAACGACTTGAAAATACTTTTAAAGTTGAAGTGCCCGCTGAGTTTGTCACTGTTAAAACAACTTTGAAAGGTCCATCGGTCTGATAAGTATGGGAGACAACTGGTGCAGTCGTCGATAATGTCACTCCATCGCCAAAATCCCACATGTAGTTAGAAATGGTTCCAATAGGTGAAATGGATCCTGAGGCATTGAAAATCGTTGGAGTGCCTGGCGGTTGTGCCTCTACAAAAAAAGAGGCTACAGGTGTTGGATCAGGTGACATTACAATGTCTTGTATTTCGGGTGTGTGTGCAAAAGGTACTCCCAAACTGTTATCTGAGACCCTTATAGGGGTGACAAGGTTGGTGACTTGAGTGATCACATAAACTTTGGAACTATCTGGTGTGGAAGCTACCCAAAAAGGTTGAGAGCCAGCAGGAAAAGTGAGTGGTGATCCAACAATGTGATTGTTAGAGAGATCAACCACACTAACCGTGTCATTACCAATATTGGCTACATACATAAATTTCCCATTAGGGAGGATAGAAGAACCATAAGGTCCTGCTCCTGATGGAAACGTAATACTTCCAGTCACGGTATTGTCTGACAGCCTGATAATAGTTACTGTATCGCTACCTAAATTGGCAACATAGGCTTGTTTACCGTCAGGCGTAATCGAGATCATCCCAGGAGAAAGGCCTGTCAGAATACCTGCACCTACGACGTGTGTTTGAGTATCAATAGGTGTTACGCTACTTGTGCTAAAATTGCTGACGTAAACTGTCTTTCCATCTGGAGTAATCGATAATGGTCCTAGATTTGTGAAAACAAAAATGTTGTCATCAATCGTATTTGTTTTTGTATCGACGACGGTGACATAACCGGTAACGTTGCTAGACACATAAACATTCTTCCCATCGGGGCTCACAATAAGATCAAAAGCATCCCCACCAATGGGGTTTGGAATGTTTTTGACAACAGCTAGAGTAGCAACATCAATCACATTGATTTGTGGTTGATTTGAGTCGGCTGCATAAATTGTTGTCCCGTCAGGTGTTATAACTGCAGCAGTGGACTGAGCGGGCAAGGAAATAACACCATCATCGTTATATAAAGCTGTATCAAATAGTTTGACAACGGCAGGATTTTTTCCGGAAACGATCCCATCCCAAGAATCTTTAGTGTAGGTATAAAAATCTTCACGAGTTTTAAAGGAAACTTCCTTAGAAATCTTCACCCTAACATCGACAGTACCAGCTGTACCTACCGGCACCGTTGCCGTTATTGAACTATCCGAAATGACTTCAAAGGTAGTTGAAGGTCTAAACCCAAAATCGACTGCAGTCGCTCCCTTAAAACCTCTTCCCCTGATCTCAACAACATTTCCACTCTCCACTAAACCATTCGTTGGACTCACCGAGGTAACAACCGGCCGAGACATCAAAGGATCCATCAATATCAGAGATAAAAGTGCGACTTGAATTGCCCTAAAAATAATCATGATTTCCCCATCATTTTTATTAGATCACCCAACCTAAAAATTGAACCTTAAACCAACCTGCTTTTTTCAACAAATCTTTTAGTTTGGAAAAAAAATGTTTGTGATTTATAGTTATTAAACTTTTTGATTGGTTATTTATAAATGAGCGCTACTCAAGCCCCAAATATTTCTCATGAACAAAGATTTAATCCCAATTTCACATTAGGATCTGAATCTTTTGATGCAGAAGATGTTAGTGACGATATCAAGACTCTTGCTCAAATTTTCTTATCTCATATAGAAGAGGTGGAGCAGGGAAAGTGGCAAGACCCAACCTCTACATCTTTATTTAAATGGGGCGCCACCTTTTTTGACCCTAAAGTTAAAGAAGAGCTCCAAGATCAAGAGAAATTTTTAAAATTAATGGGGAAAAGATTAAATGAACTTTTCTTCCAAATTTTAGTTAATCCACTAAATACAAATCTTCACCTACAAAAGCCAATGATCGAGGGACGGTGGATGTGGGAAAAATCGATGTATGATCACTATCTCACCATTGCTCGTATCACAAAGAATTTATCAATCGATGCTCCTATAAAATCCCCTTTTGATGGGAAACAGATGAAGGGAGAAGTTCATGTTCTGGCAGCAGAGGTTCTCACCTGGGCCT
>JAGVKY010000113.1 GCA_020050175.1 Parachlamydiales bacterium | reverse complement strand
GACTAGAAATTGATAATGAGCCATTAGAGGTTCTAAATTGGAGGCTTTTTGCCGATAGGCCTTGTACCCTTTGTCGAGCGTTTCAACCTGAATGCCCATCAGTTTAAAGAGCCAAGCCATCGATTGGCTTCGACTACCTCCTCGCCAGCAATAGATCCTAACTTGTTGTCCTTTGTGCTCGAGGGCGGTTTGGGCAAACGAGGAAAGTTTTGGGGCAACTAGGTCGAGCCCTTTTAAATAAGCACTTTCAGAAGATTGTTGTTTATAGAGTGTGCCGACAACTGATCGCTCTTCGTCGGTAAAAAGGGGAAGAGAGATGGCGCCGGGGATATGCCCTTTCCGATATTCTCCAGGGCTCCTCACATCAAAGAGAGGGCCCTGGATATTTAAAAAAGGGTCTAACTGCACATCATCTGGTGGGTATCAGTCTTTCTTGGTTGCCGAGATATGGACGAAGGACTTTAGGGATAATCACCGAACCGTCTGGTTGCTGGTTATTTTCCAAAATTGCCACCATGAGGCGTGAAGTTGCCAGGCCAGAACCGTTGAGAGTGTGGACAAATTCAGGTTTTGCCCCCGATTCCCGGCGGAAGCGGGTATCTGAACGGCGCGCCTGGAAATCGGTGCAATTAGAGACCGAAGAGACCTCGTAGTACCGATTTTGCCCAGGGAGATAGACCTCAATATCGACAGTCATCGCCGAGCCATAACTCATATCTCCTGTTACGAGGAGCATATTGCGATAATGGAGCTCTAGACCTTCAAGGATCGATTCGGCCGATTTCAACATCTCTTCGAACATCTGGTCCGACTCTTCTGGTTTTGAGAAGACAAAAAGCTCCACCTTATTAAACTGGTGCATCCTGATCAGCCCCCGCTCTTGTGAGCCAGCAGCACCCGCCTCCCGGCGGAAACAGGGAGTATAAGAGGTGTATTTGAGTGGGAGTTGCGCCCCTTCAAGAATCTCACCTAAATGGAGGCCGTTGAGGGAGGCTTCTGCTGTCGGGATGAGGTAGAGGTGATAATCTTCGTCTTTAACTTGGAATAACTGCGTCTCAAATTTTGGCAATTGACCTACGCTAAACATCCCCTCTTTACGGACGAGATGGGGGACCAACATAAATTGGTACCCATTTTCGATCTGTTTGTTGACCATGTACTGGATCAAAGCCCATTCGAGACGAGCCCCCATCCCCTTATAAATAGGCCATCCCGAGCCTGAAAGGCGGGCGCCTCTTTCGAAGTCAAATAGATGGAGCTTTTCGTTGAGCTCAACATGATTTTTGAAAGGGAACGAAAATTCTGGCTTTTTCCCCGCCGATTTGATCATCACATTGTCTTTGGGATCGGGAGAAACCTTAATATCTTCTTTGGGGAGGTTAGGTAGAACAGCTAGGGTCTCGATAAATTCGGCTTCGACCTCACCGAGCTCATGGTCAATCTTATGGATCTGCTCGGAGATGGCAGCGACCTCTTGCAAAGCTTTTTCGGCAGATTCGCCTTTTTTCTTAGCCTCGCCTATTCCTTTGGAATATTCGTTTCTTTGGCTTTTAAGTTTTTCAACCTCGCCCTTCATCTCCCTGACCTTTTTGTCGAGGTCGAGGACAGGACGGATCGTAATAGCGGGATCTTTCCGCTTAAGGAGGGCTTCTGCCTTTTCAGGCAGTTCTCTAAGATATCGGATGTCTAACATAGCGCAATAATTATCCCTTTTCTTTTCGGCAATAGCAAATCTTTAAAAAAAATATACAATTGTTTCCTAGAATAAATGCGTGAATCAAAAACTTAGCGCCGCACTTTATTCGTTCCGCATCAATGCGGACCTCTATGCTTTCTCTCAAGAGCCTTCTCTTTTTGGGAAAAGCTGCAGACTTCACTATTCAAATACTGATGGGTGGAGGGTTGAAAATCTTAGCCTACTTAATCGTATTTACTTTCTTGTTACTTCCCTTTTTGGGGGAATGAATGTCCCTTCCCTCAATCAAAAAGTTTTAAAGGATAACGTCGCTGTTCTGGATGAAAATGATCTTAGTTATGGGCCTGTCCGCCGCTTAGGAAGACTTTTAAATGTCGATGAGATGAAGATCCCTCTTCCCCACCCTGGGAAACTCTTAGAAAACAATGGCATTCTTCCAAGACCTGATCATCCCTTACCGCCTCCTCCCGCAGCTCCTGTCACTCATCGTCGGAGAGCCGCTGGCAGAAATGCTCCACGCGCCCCTTTAAAAAGAATCCAAGAGCAACAACTTCCTCAAAGAGCTGCCCCCGCAGACATCAAAGGAATCCCCAACCTAGGGATGACCTCTTGCTGGATCAATGCTTCTGTCCAAGTTCTTATTCGCTCCCCTTATATTCGTGCTGCGATCGAGGAGCAAGTTGATATCAATCTGAATAATAAAAAGCCCGATGCCAGAGTAAAACTCTGTCGAGCAGTGAAAAAAATGTTCGATACTTATTTTGACCCTCAGTCAAAACCAGCCCATCTCAAAATCTGTGCTTTTGAACTAAGAGATGCCCTTTATCAATACAAAGAAAAATCTTTTGTAGGTGGCGACAGAAAAAAGACTGAGCAACAGTGCGCATCAACTGCATTCTCTTTGATTTTAGAAGCAGCCACACCAAATCTTGATCCCAATCTTGCTAGTGTCCTTCTGATTCAAAATTATGACTCTTTAGAGGCAGGGATTAGCGATCAACTTGTCGCAAATCCTCCTGAACTTCCCCCACCAGTTCTTGCAATTCAAATGCAAAATATCGAGGAGATAGCTGGACATTACTACATCAAAAGGGCTGATAATCCTAAAGACTGGATTCCACCCGAACAGATTGATATTTCCCCCTTTCTTCAATTCCAAGGAGAGAGTGCTAATTACCGCCTAGTCGGCGTTGCCAATCACTCAGGCGGCTCTCCTTTTGGCGGCCATTGGGTGGCAGGTGTGCCAACTCCTAACGGAAATTGGAGACTTAGCGATGACCAACCCCCAAACCAGACCCCCTGTCTAACAGGCTACAACAGCATCCTACTCTACGAGCTCGTCAACCTAAACGGCGTCTACGAATAGAATCAAAGCCCCGTTACCCTTGTCATAAAATTTTATATAATCGAAGATAGGTGCCCGTAGATTGAGGTAACTCATGAAGATGCGGGTCTTTCTTGCTTTTCTTTTCATCCCTTTAGTTTGTTTTGCCTCGTTCCAGGATGAATTCGCCTCTCTTGAG
>JAGVKY010000183.1 GCA_020050175.1 Parachlamydiales bacterium | reverse complement strand
TGTTCCAGTGCAATGATCCCTTTTGGAAACAGAACAGAAATATAATCGCGAAAATGGTGCACCGACAAGGGCTGCAGAATCAGGACGATGAGCAGAATAAGTGCTGTCCCAATCAACATGAACTGTACAAATTTTCTTCCGGTCCTCATTGCTCCAAAATCCTTCTCTATCCTAATTTCGTCTGAGTTATGACATTCGACATAGATTTTCAATCTAAGTCAAGTCTTTTGAGCTAAAGCGGAGGGGCGAGGACTTGGAGGGGAGGAAGACAGGCTCACCGTCGATATGGGCAAGGGTGGCGGTAGAGAGAGAGAGTTCTTGGCCACTTCATTGATGGTCCCATCCCCTGCTACAGCTAAGATGATATCGATGCTAAGTTCTAGTTGCGCGCTTGTGCAAAGAGAGATAGAAATATTAATTTTATTTTAATAAAATACCTGCCAGGTTATAGTAATATTCCATTATTTTATTTTAATAAGGTTAACATGTCTGTCAAACATATCCAGTACCTTAACGATGGCCTTCTTCATTTCCAAGAAAGTAGGGTGATGAAAAGCGATCGCGTTCATTTTTTAAGAAGAAACGAAAAGGTCTATGGAGACAAACGACTTGAAGATAAAGGTGTTTTTTATCAGCGTACCGATATTTATTCATATGACTTGAACAGTCTTGATAGATGTATATCTTTCTTAGCAGCTTTATGTTTTAAATTGCTGGGCTTAGTCCATGCTGACTGCCGAGCTTGGGGAAGGGAGTACTGGCAACAATGGACAACGGGGGTCAAAAAAATCACGACCTTTACTCCCTTACCAGTCTCTGAATTGCTGGATTTTGAGCTTCAGCAGTTTAATGAAAACAGCCCAAAAAGCCCTCTTTTACGAGAATTTCTTACTCTCGTGGAAATTGAGGATAAAGATACCATGGAAAGGTATTGCCATTACTCCAACAACACGTGGTCGCTTGCAGCTTTCCGCCATTTTGCTAATCTTTATGGTGATGTAGCGCCCCCCCAATCATGGATCATCAATCCACAACATGACGCAGAGTGGTTAAAAACCCTTCCACTTCTTAAAAGGCTTGAAAACCTGGATATTGACTTAAGAAGAGTCGGGTTTAATCCTGATGAGTTAGTGAATATAAAAAATCTTCCGCTAAAGGCTTTGACTCTAAAAGGACGCGGAAGATTACTTGATTCCCATCTCGAGTTTCTGAAAGAAATGGATACTTTAGAGGAGTTCAGCATTAGCGGTTATGCGGGTGAAGGTCTTAAACATCTCAAAGGGATAAAAAATCTAAAAGTTCTCAGTTTTAGAGCCCCCAATCATGTGACTAAAGAAAAACTCTTTGAAGTTGTTAAAGAACTTTCCATCCATACCCTTGTCTATTCAGGCGCTCTTTCCGAAAAGGACATCGCAAAGCTCCATCAGCAAAATCCCAAAATGGTTGTGATCACGCTGGCAGATCATTTGTTTTGATTGTAAAAATTTATTTTTTGAGTTAATATAGAGGGCATGAAGGATCTATTCCTGACACTTAGCTTTACTTCTTTCGTCGTCGTGCGCCTGGCGCGCGTGTAACTCCCTCCCCCTTTTTTTGAAAGTGTGAACGCAAAAGCCGATAGCTTTTGTTGGTGGTATTTCATTTTGTGAAGACGATGCAGAAAGTTTTAGAAATTAGAAAAATGATCAACTGGGGAGCTGTTTCTATTGGGCTCGCCATGTTCTCTATGTTTTTTGGAGCCGGAAACGTCATCTTCCCTCTAGCTTTTGGCCAATTTGCCCAAGATCAGAACCATTACGCCATTTTTGGCTTCCTTATAACCGCCGTAGTGATCCCTTTTTCGGGAGTCTTCGCCATGATTCTCTTTGATGGCGATCAGCGGAAATTCTTTGACCGGATCGGCAAGGTTCCGGGGTTTCTATTAGCCCTTATCATCATCTCTCTTCTTGGCCCCTTTGGTTCCACCCCTCGATGCATTGCTCTGACCTATTCGACTTTAAAGGAGATCCTTCCCTTTTCCTCCACACTATTTAGCGCTTTTACCTGCGGTCTGATCTATCTGATGTCGTTTCGAAAGACCAAAATTCTAGGCCTTTTGGGATGGGTCTTAACACCTCTTCTCCTTACCTCACTTGCTGCTATCGTTTTCTTAGGGTTGTTGACGGGAGGCACTTTAGAAGCCGGACCTGAAAGTGGACAAGCTTTTTTCTCAGGGTTAGGGGAGGGATACAATACGATGGACCTTTTGGCGGCCTTTTTCTTTTCGGCCACCATCTTATCCCTACTTAAGCAGAAAAATGGAGAGAGGGGACTTGCTCTTTCGTTGCAAGCGAGCTGCATCGGAGCTCTCTTACTCGCATTGGTCTATGTAGGCTTCAGTTACATCTCGGCGATGCATGGCTTTGATTTGCTTTCTGTCAGTAAAGATGAGTTGTTGAATGCCCTGACTCTAAAAATCGCTGGCCCTTATGCCGGCTTTTTAGTTTCTATCACCGTTGCTTTAGC
>JAGVKY010000141.1 GCA_020050175.1 Parachlamydiales bacterium | reverse complement strand
TTTTTTCGACTAGATTCTCTCATCCCGCTCCTCCTAAAAAGAAAAAGACTAGTTCTTTGAAACCTCTCTTTCAACCTGGTCTAAAGGCGACGGTTACAATAGAACTATCATAAAAGCCCATCCAAAGACCGGCGAGTAAACGATCCATTTCCCTAGTTCTTGCCAAAGAAGTTTAATGACAGCAGGATATTTAAAATATCCTTCCATAAGATATTCAACTAGCTTGCTCTGTTTAACGTGGGTGGGATTCGATTATCAAGAAATGCGTGGATGTCGCGACAGAGTTATAATGTCACCCTTCCAGAGAACGTTCAACAATTTTGCAAATCAGCTTCTTTTTGTTTCAAATTTTCGAGTGTTCCCAAAAGCTGCAGGAAAACGAGTAAATTATCCCTTCATTCATATGGCTTTATCCAACATGTAGAGTTTTTAGGATCGATGACAACTTGATGGTTTTCTAGAAATGGCGCCCCTAAAAACCCGCCAACAACACCAAATAAATCCCGATTTAACAGGTAGGTTTCTCCAATTGAAAGGGGATTACCTTCCCAGGAGATTTCCTGAGTATTCATTGGTGACATCTTAAGCCCTTCATCCGCATTTGTAGTAAGAAGGAAATTAGAAGTTGAACCGGTATCAATAGCCCATTTTTTCTCAACACCCTCATAGATTCCTCTTATCAAAAAATGCTGACTTCCTCTAACAAGCTCTCCTTTTAAAAAAAAATCATCTAACAAACCATTTTCACGAAAAACACTTATGTCATCTCCGATACAGCATCTTTTTTCTCTATAATCTAGAAGCAAAACCTTATCTTTGAATAGATCATTACCTAAAACTATTGAAGGCGTTTCAATATCTCGGGCTGATGTTCCGGAATCACTTACACTATAAACAGGGAAATCGCTCAAGCTTGAATTTATAAAGAGAACATCGGTTAAAACCTTATTCCCAATAAGTAAATTCTCTAGTCTATAAATTTCTGAATGCTCCTCTGAATCTACTCCATAAACTGAAACCCTTCTACCTGTTGCCTTATAAAGAGATCTTGGAACAGTTTTTTCCAATAGAGTTGTATATTTGGAGCCCAGATCAAGACTGGCCGAATATTTGTTATTGTTTACAGTAACTTCAGTAAAGGGAATGTGTCTTTCATTAAAGTGAAGCTCCATAAAGGAAAAAGAAGCGTGATCATCTCTCTCCGTGAAAAAGAAGAAAAAAAACAGGGCGATGATTGCCAGCAACCACACACTAATTTTTTTATATATTTTATTATGACTCATCAAGCTTGCAGATCACCAGTCTATAGTGACTCTACCTCTAATTTCTTTTTCTCCTTTTTCGTTGATACCGCCCTCAACTTCTACTTTGCCTCCAAATTTTCTGGTCGCAATTTCAGAAACTTTTTCTAATCCAACCGAATTTTCTTCACTTTGATTTGCAGAAACAGATGCCTCATAATATCTAGAACAAGAATCAAGATCATCAATACGCATAATTACTCCTAATTTAGGACTGCAGCAACCTTAGCGAAGCAATGAATTTTTTTCTAGTTTCAGACCCTTTTAAAAAATGACTATTCTTCCATCATTTAAATATGTCCGAGTTAGACGGTACAGCCCAATTCCTATAAATTCGACCACTTCACTGGCTGAATTTCGATTAATTCGGCCATTTGAATGGCTGAATCTTCATGAATTCGGCCATTTTGGCTTATTGGAGTTGGGCGGATGGCATGATTGACGATGGTTTGATCGGAGGAGTTTTTACCCCTTTTTTTTTGAATGACAGACTAAAGTATCAAGATGACTAAAAGAGTTTGTCGGTTGTTTTAAGGAGGGCCTAGAAAAGATCTGAGTGGGTGCCGGTTCTTGTAAAAATGATCTCAGTGGCTGTCTTTTTGTAGACTAGCAACCAATCTGGCTCAATGTGACATTCCCAATAGCCAACATAATCTCCTTTGAGCCGATGATTACGATTTTTGGGAGGCAATGGTTCCTCTTTTACTAGAAGCTTGATTATAGATTTCAGCTTTTGAAGGTCTTTACCGCGCTTTTTGGCCTTTTCGACTTCTTTCTCAAATTGTCGAAGATATATCGCCTCTAACATTTAGAGGCCGAGTTTGTCGAACAAATCATCCAGATCATTTGACCTAACTAAATCTTCTCCTTTCTCAACCTTTTCAATAGCTCTTAAAGTTGCTGCATTAGGGGAATTTGCGCTGTAAAGGTTTTCTTGGATCCAACTAAGAATAATTGTTCTCATACTTTCACCACGTAACGCTGCAAGAGCCTTAAGCCTCTTATGATCTTCTTCCGGTATGTCAATTGTCATTCTTGACTGATGTTTTGCCACCATAGATACCCCCTTTCTTCCCTATATTATCCTTAAATCTGTAAATAATGAAATAAGGAAATAGGGCAAAAAAACCTGAGCTTATAACTAATGTTTTAGATTATTGGAGTTGGGCGAGGGTGAGGATGGCGCGATCGACGATGGTTTGATAGGAGGGGGTATTGCTCCCCTTACGAATAACAGACTTAAGGCAATCTATTGCCTGACCCTTTTGATTAAGTCGGATGCGACAGTCATATTGATAGAAGTCGATGAGCGGATTGGTCGGATCGAGGCCTGAGGCAATTTTGTAAAAAAAGCAGGCGTTTTCGTACTGCTTCATCTCGTGTAAAGAAGCCCCAATCCCCAGATAGAACCTAGGATCCCTGGGAGAAATGAGAGCCAATATCCTGAAAAAGTGGGCGGCCATTTCATGGTTGCCTCCCTGAAAAAAGTTATGAGCAGTGGCATAAAGCCCCTCGATCCCCTCATCCGTCAGACCAAGGACTTCCCTAGGGTCTTCCCCCAAATCGAACAGCCTTCTCGAAAGCTCCCTTACTTTATCTCTCTTCTCGTTCGACAACCCTTCCAACCACACCCCCTTTCCCTCAATCTCCCATTACCAACAAAAATTTTCATTACAATTTATTTCCAAATCTATTAAATTCTTAAACTTAAATTAACATTCTCTTAACTACTCAATCATTTAGGAGCCACGAATGGCATCATCTAGAGTTTCCCCTCAAATGCAACCTCCACTTTCTCAAACAGTTTACGAATTGTTCGACGGTCATGAAAATGTCAAAAAACTATTGGGAATTCTAAAAGGCGCAAAAGCTGACCTCAGCGAAACTGGCACTGAGATGTTTAGACATGATGCCTACTCCGGAACAGTACAAATAGGCCAATTGATGCGGGATCTTGCTGATCATTATAGGGCTATGTACATCGAAACTCGAAAAATTGACAAAGACGTTAGAGTTTTGTTGATGAAAAGTGACGCTGAATTAAATAGATTAGGTAGAAGAGCTAGCGAATTATTTAAAAGGGCACCTTTCACTGTTGGATGCATGGATGGATTAATTACATGGTTCACTTTTGAAAATTCACGGCATTATCCTTTCTCTCTGGGTAATGTTGGTTCTATAACATCATATTGCTCAAATTTCACTCTTCAAGATTATAAGGAAACTTTCGGAGAAGATCATCCATTACCTCCATCCCTTCAACAATCCTATACTCGTGAATATTTCAGCGCTACACAGAAAGACATGCTTGAGTTAGTAAGAAAATACGACCTAACTCATGGGACTACTTCATTACAAACAACGAATAGTCAATACGGTTCAATTTAAATAAAAAAGCGATTTTGGATTTAATAGTAAATCCAAAATCGCTTTTCTCTTACCCTTTAAGGATTCGAGTCGTAGCTTGTGCAAATTGATCCAAAAATTGTTTGATTGCATCAATTTGCTGACTTTCTCCTTGGAATGCATCGTGAGCCGCTTGATACATTCTGTCACACATTTCTTTTAGTGCATTTGCAATAACCTGTGCATATTCGGCCTTTGCTTCTGCAGTAATCCAACCAGCTTCGATGAACTTTGTAGTCGCATTTATTGAAGCTGGAATCACCTTATCAAAAGTTTGCCAAACTACCATCCGAGGGTCGTATTGCGACGCTCTATAGAGCGTTTCCATGTCGACCATTTTTTTTCCAGTAATTGGATCTTTAGCAATCCCATCTGCTTGGGCGGGATCTTTTCTCATGACATCATCACTGGCCTTGAGCTTGGAAAAAGAATAAAGTTGACCCAATCCAGAAACAAGATGCATGACACCAGTGACCAGTTGACCCCACGCTTGGGTCATAACTTGCGCTTTTTTTGCTTCCCCTTTATCGAGAGCGGCTTGAGCGGCTTCTTGAGCCCACTGCCATGACACAGCCATCATATTAATTTTTAGTTCGCGCTCAACATCTTTGTTCAGGATTTTTTGTTTGGCAAGTTCGAGCATGCACTCGAATATGGTTGTCGTGAGTGAAGGGTAAAGAAATACATTCCCTTTGGAAGGCTCTTCCGTTTGAGTCCCTTTTATTTGTTCTTGGGGGTCGAAGGACTTTTTACGCTGCTCAAGCTGCTTTTTAAACTCGACAGTGTCCTCCTTTGATTTGGCAATGAGATCGCGCAGGCTTGGTTTTTCATTGGTAGAATCATCTCCTAGAGCCTCTTGCTCGGTGAGAAGGGATTCCATCTTATCAAGCTTATGTTCTTCTTCCTTAACGAGCTTTTCCATCTCTTGGAGTTGGGCATAGGTAGTTGCGGTCGAGAGGTCGAGGATAGCTGGTTCGGTCTCTAAGCGATGTACATCACTCTCGAAGCCGGCGATTTCTTTGGCTGCAACTGTAGCTGGATCAAACCCTGTAATCCCCTTTGATTCAGAGGTGTAGACGGAAGGGGCATTAATCCCCTGCGCTTCGAAATTATCTTTTCTCTCTACATGTACCATCGCTTTTTCAGAGACAACTCTGCTCCTTTGACTAACTATAATTTAACCAGTGTTTCTTAAATTTTACTTATATAATTGGCTGGGGTTAGATAAAGACGACTTCTTTACAAATGGATGGAAGAAAATTTATTGAAAAGGTGTTGAATAGTTAAAGAAAGGAAGGGTGGTTTATGAGCGATATCAGGAAAATTCCTGGAGAAAAGGAGATTGAGGGACTGGGAAAGCCGGGCCAAGCGGCCGTTCCTCAAGAAGTTCGATTACCCCACCAAGATAGCATGATTGAACCTGCGCAGCAGGTGGAGAGAAGCAGGGGGCCTCTTGCTGCCCATCCAGAACTCCCTTTCCCCTTTTACCAAGTGATGAATTTGAACAACTTCTTAGAAGTTGTCGAAAAGGTCGGAGGAGAGACTGTTCGAAAAGGCTCCATGGGGGCTGATGCCCTGGCTAAAAAAACTCAACTCGCTATGACCGAAATCACATTGTCGATCCTCGATATCTGGAGTGATAGCATCCAGGAGGAGGCTTTGAAGCAAAGAGAAAATAGCGAGCAGCAACGGAAAGAGAACATCGAAAACGAAAGAATCCAAGCAGGGCAAAGAACTCAAGAAATTAAGAATATAGCCATTCAGAGAGAAGAGGCTAACAAGATTCAAGGAACACAACCTTTTCAAAGCGAGAATCGAATAAGAATCGAAGAGAAAGATGTCGTTCGAATTCCAAGACCGGAAGGGCCTGAGGATGTGGATAAAGCCGCTCAAGCCTCTATGTTATTGGGCGGCCTTTTGATGGCAGGTTTTGCCCCCAGCATGGCTCAAATGGCCTCAACAACCATTGCACCGGTTGCACAAGCGATGCAAGCGATCTCGTTGACAGGGATTGTTAGCCTCCCTATGGCCTTTACTGGAATGGTCGCTCTGATCGCTGCCGGTGCTGTGATCCAATCGTCTGTTTTAACCCTTTTATCTGGTGCTAAAGGGAAAAAAGCGATCAATGCCGCCTTTATCGAAGCCTATACCCAAAGGATTCTGGCGGCGATAAAAAACCCCGAATTCAACCAAACTCTTTTAAAACTCTACCGGCGCGAAGGAGACGAATCAAAAACAGAAATCAACCTCGCTCAAGTGAAACTGATCCTTCTTTCAACAGCACTCGTTCTCGCCTATCGAGCCGAAGCCAAATGGATCACAAAAGAAGAGTTTGCCGACATGGTTGGTGACAATCCCACCATCCAATTCAAGCCAAAAGATGCGAGAAATGAGCTCATTGCCGCTTTTAGAGAAATCTTGGGTGAACTCCCTGCTAAAGAAAAAGGGGAGCTGATGCAACGTCTGATGGCCTACTTTGAATCGAGGCCCACAGTCGAAGAGCTTTTAAAGCCAAATGAAGTTGCGGTTGAGCTGTTCTCTTCTCAAGTCAAAGCTCTTTCACCAGCTTAAAACTTCGAGGGCCTTATTTTAATATTTAAAACCCATTAATTAGGCCCTTATTTCATCATGCTATAATACTTGCATGTCTTTATCTCGTGTTCCTTCCTCTTTAACAGTTGACTCCTTAGGTTTTGCATTTGTGACTGCTTTAGCACAAAAACCAAGTGAGTCGGTCAATGAGATCAATCAATCCAAGGCTTTAAGTGAAAAAGAAAAGCTCATTTACAAATCGATGATCGATTGCGTAGCTCTCTATGGGGATGCCAATGATCAGGAACTTTTTAAAGCGGCTGGGTTTTGTTTTGATCTCCATCTAGGGTTTGGCACTAGGAATATCTTCCGTATTCGAGACTTTGTTGAGCTCATGGGAGAAACTGTCCAGAAAACACTTGGCGAGAACGAAGTCATCGAGGCGGGATACTTTGCTCATGACCGACCAGGTTTTTTTCTGATTTCAAATGGAACCGTTCGTTTTCTGAAAGAGGGTGAAGATGGGGCCATTATGCTTTTTGACCCCCACCAAGATATCTGGGTAAAAAGTAGCACCCTGCCTACCACTGGCGATGAGAAAATGGTCGTTCTCAATAGAGACAAATTTCAACCCCCAAAGGCTTATATTGCGACTGAGACTCGCGGAGCGCCGGCTGAGGGACGGTTCTATCACGAAGAACAAGATATGGGTAAGTGTGTGATCCACAGCTTTCACGCCCTTCTTGGTTATCCGGTAATTCACGAAAATCACCTCTCCATGATGAATCTAGAAATTTATACTCAAGCCGAAGTTTCCGGCCACCTCGAAATGTTGAAATGCACTCGTGGAATCCCTTATTTGCCTAGAGGCCAACTAACAGCTCTCACAGAAAGAAAGAGATTCGAGGCAGCTCAAACAAAATTTTATCAATCGCAATTTGGCAATGACATTTCATCAATGCCGATGTTTTTAAAATATCTTTCCTCTGAAGGGCTCATAGAGGACAAATATAAAAATGCCACCTGCCACAAAATCTCTCTCAGTGATGAAGAACTAGCTAACAACATTGAATTTTCTGAATTGCTTCGCCAATTCGACGAAAAGCTTGCCTCTTCTCAACACATTTGGGAACCTCTTTTCAAAGAGATGGAAGAGACAAAGCAATGGGATTACGAGCAGTTCATGAGACTTTCGTGGAACGCAGACCCTTATAGGAATTTAAAACTCCACCGGGACAGAATCGAAGCAACTATTGTAGGCCTCAAAGAGCTTCAAGAAATACTTTGCAAAGGTGATCGGCTAATGGTAGGGACTTTGAAGCCAGCGCACGCTTTTACTCTTCGAAAAAATGAAAGTGGAGAATGGCATTTAATCGATAGCCTTTTACCTGATCAAACCTCTATTCCCAACCCTTTTCACTGGCTTATCGAAAATTTTGGTTATCATTTTCATTTTATTGGATTTTAGCTCCTAAAGCTTTCAAAACATCTGTTTGAGATTGGAAATATTCGGTTTTTCGCTCGCGCTTTTTTATAGAATGGGCGTAAACGTGATCATAATAATCGATCAAGATAGAAGCTGCCTCCTGACGTTGATCGTTCTCTAAATAACTTTGGACTTTTATGGTTCTGTCGATCCCTAATCGTTTTTGAATCTTTGCAATCGATGGGGAAGAAATGGAATAGCTCTCGAGAAGATTTAAAAGCCTTTTTTCTTTTGGTAAATCTAGAAAGAAGAGCGGAGAGCTCACTATCTTTTGAAAAAGAGATTCAGGGATTTGGATTTTACCAATGAGTCTGCTCTCATCTTCGATAAGAATTGTAGATCCTTTGGGAATCGCTTTAAGGGTGTGGTAAAGATGGTTTTCGAAATGCTCTTGAGTGGGCTGTTCAACCCCAGGTATCTCTCCTAAGGCGCTTCCCCGATGTGCAGCTAAATGCTCTAGATCAAGGTAGGGAAATTTCT
>JAGVKY010000196.1 GCA_020050175.1 Parachlamydiales bacterium | reverse complement strand
ATTAGTCTTTAATCCTTCCCTTTTCGAAGGGATGTTTTTTAACCTTATTCCCTAATAGTCGGAATAGAGTTATAAGGCGTTTTTTGGAGGTTTAGGGATGCAGGGAAAAACGGCTGGGTTAATTTTCCTCTGTATGGCCGGGCAACTTTCTGCTCTTAATTTTTATGCCGGGGGAATTGTTGGGATTGGAGAAGTTGAGGAGAGATTTAAGGTTTTTTCATTAGCTCAACAACATGAAGAAGTTACCCCTTTTAGAGGCTCTTCGTTTTTAGGGGGTGGGGCTCTTGGAGTAGAGCACTACTTTGGCGAATCCTATTATCTCGCCCTAGAGGGGAATGGACAGTACAACACTTATAAAAAAGCGGTCCATGTCCAGACAAGCAGTACGAGCAAAATGAAGCTCGATCTTCAAAATAGATTTATCTATGGGATCGATCTGAAGGCAGGCGTCCCCTTGACCATTTGCGGAGTAGAAAATGGGACAACCCCCTACATTCTTGGGGGAATACAAGCAGGCCCTTGGAAAAAATCTCTTTTTAACCCTCCAGGGGCACCAGATCAGCGATTTAAGTTCTTTAAACACCTTTGGGGGACTAAGTTAGGAGGGGGGGTTCGTTTTAGAGTTCTTTGTGTAGATGTGGATCTACAATATTCTTATGCCTGGTTCAACAGATTCAAAACACCTTATGTCCATCGGACATCGGTCAATCTGCAAAGTATCTTGCTGAGTTTTAATGTCCCCTTTTTCAATCTGCTATAACAGTTTGTTTCTGTTAGATCGCTTAAAGAGTTGGATCAGGGGTCGTGCGAAGGTAAGGTTTGATCTCTTTATACCCTTTAGGAAAGAGATTTTTAAGCTCTTTTGGATCGGTAATACTGGGTAAAATAATGCAGTCTTCCCCTTTCTCCCAGTTAACTGGCGTAGCCACAAGATGGCGGTCGGTTAGTTGCAAAGCATGCAATGCACGGAGAATTTCATTAAAGTTTCTTCCTGTCGCGGCAGGATAAGTTAAGGACAGGCGGATCTTTTTGGCCGGATCAATGATAAAAACGGACCGGACAGTAGTGGTATCACTTGCCTGCGGGTGGATCATCCCATAGAGGTTCGCCACCTCTTTGTTGTGGTCCGCAATCATCGGAAAGTTAACTTCGGTTTTCTGCGTTTCGTTGATGTCTTTAATCCACTTGAGGTGTGTTTCCAAATCATTAACACTCAATGCAATTGGCTTGGTGTTTTTCTTTTTAAATTCTGGGGCTAATTTAGCCGTATATCCAAGTTCCGTTGTGCAAACAGGAGTAAAGTCTTTCGGATGAGAGAAGAAGATACACCATGAGCCATCCAACCATTCGTGGAACTTGATCAGCCCCATTGTAGTTTCGGCTTTAAAATCTGGAGCTACATCTCCGAGCTGAAGAGTTCTTTGTGGTACACTAGTCATATCCGTACAAATATTTTAAGTTGTGATTGGTGTCAATCGAATCGACAGTCTCTTTTATTGTCTATTTTTCTCAACTTGGTGGAAAATACAAACTTTTAGAAAAAAGCTTACTCACTAAAGAAGGGGCAGAATGGCTATATCGAGAAGGCAATTACACGGTTTTGAACAATTCTTAAAAGATTTTGTTCCTCAGGTTGCCCGAAAGTCAAAACAACTCAACCAAGCGGTTTGGTTACTGGAAACAACAGGTTCTCCTGACGCAGCCGACTTAAAAGCTGAATTGGAAACTGAACTCCGCATGCTGTACAATGATAAAAAGACCTATGAACAGCTTTTGGAGTGGGACAAGGATAAGTCGATAAAAAACCCCCTACTGAAAAGACAGCTGAACATCCTAATCCGCTCTTTCAAATCCAATATCATCGCCCCTAAACTTTTAAGAGAGATCGCCGAAAAGGAATCAGCTTTATCACAAACTTACACCAATTTCCGCCCAAAGGTTGATGGTAAATATCTTACAGACAATGATATCCGAGATATTTTAAAACATGAAAACGATCCAAAAAAGCGTCAAAAAGCTTGGGAGGCCTCAAAAGAGATTGGCGATCAATTAGCTCCTCAAATTTTAGAATTGGTTGCTTTACGCAATAAGGCTGCAAAAAGTTTAGGCTACTCTGATTTTTTCCAGATGCAGCTTGATTTACAAGAGGTGGATGGAAAGTGGCTGCTGAAATTTTTCGACGAACTTGCAACACAGTCAGATCAAGCTTATCAAGAAGTTCTAAAGACTATCGAAAAAGAGCAAACGAAACGCTTTAAAGTAAAATCTGACGCTTTAGGGCCCTGGGCATGGAGCGAACCTTTTTGCCAAGAGGATCCTTTAGGAGGTAAAGAATTAGATTCCCTTGTTAAAGAGATCGACCTAGCTGTTGCCGGGACTAAATTCTTTCAGAAGATGGGAATCGACGTAAAAGGAATCCTCGAAAAAAGCGATAATTACGAGAGGGAGGGTAAAAACCAACATGCCTTCTGCATCAATATCGACCGAGACAAGGATGTCAGAACATTAAACAATATTAAACCGACGATCAAGTGGCTGGAGACAATCCTCCATGAGCTTGGCCATGCTGTCTATGAGCTTGGTTTTGATCCTAAGCTCCCCTGGCTCCTTAGAGATCCGCCTCATATGATTCCTACAGAAGCAATGGCTTTAGTTTCGGGGCGGCAAGCCTACCGTGCTAAGATTCTTCCATCCTTAATAGGAAAAAAATCGCCCCTTATGGATCAAGCTGATGAAAGTTTGAAAAGACGGCAGCTCATCTTTAGCCGCTGGGTCTTTGTGATGACAGCTTTTGAAAGCGAACTCTACCGAAAACCTAAACAAGATTTAAATGCTCTTTGGTGGAAATTAGTAGAAAAGTTTCAACAAGTTCGCCCTCCCAGTGGAAGAGAGCACAAAAATGACTGGGCTTCTAAATACCATTTGGGTCTTGCCCCGGTCTATTACTTTAGCTATCTAATAGGAGAACTTTTTGCCTCATCCATCGAGGAATCTCTCCAAAAGCAAAATGGATCGATAGAGATTGCAACCGAAAAAGGGGGTCAGTTCTTGCAACAAAAACTGTTCGCCCCTGGAAACAGCTTAAGTTGGAATAAGTTAATTGAATCAGTGACAGGAAAGCCGATCACATCGGAAGCCTGGATCAAACAATTCGCTAAATAGCCCATGCTCTTCGGGATTATAACAGATTTAAAAGAGACCTTATTCTCTACTGTCGATGGGATCGAGCTTCGGCTCGATCTTTTTCAAAACCTCGATTTGGCTGAAATAGAACAATTTGTTAAAAAAAGGGATAGACCTGTTCTCCTTACTTTGCGAGGTGGCGACCAATCCTTATTAGCAAAACTATTTGCCTTAAAGCCTGATTATATCGATCTCGACTGGAAGACAGATCCCTCTTTTGTTTTAGAGATGAGCTCCAGATACCCAGAAGTCAATATCATCTGCTCTTATCACAATTTCGAAGAAACACCCACAGATCTTGAAACTGTCTTAAAGGGCATGTTCCCCTGTTATGCTTATAAGCTTGCAGCTTATGCAAAAAGCTCTCTGGATGCACTAGAGATGTTTTTATTTGTAAGCCAAAAGAAAGCAAACGGCTTTCGAATTTCAGGAATCTCTATGGGAGAGCTTGGTCAACTCACCCGTATTCTGGGGCCTATTTGCGGCAATTTCATCGATT
>JAGVKY010000148.1 GCA_020050175.1 Parachlamydiales bacterium | reverse complement strand
TCAAGTGGATTTGGTCATTAGTTCTAGTCATATTACTAGTCGTACTCCTATATCTTAAGGGCTCGACTAGGTGGTCCTGTTTTTTAGGGGGCTACTCCACCCTCTAATCTCTCCTGTTAACAGATTGATATAGTTACCTTTTGAATTTGACGAGAAAATTTTTCATAGCCTTTAATTCTTGCAATGCAAGTTCTTTATTAACGTTTTTTCCTTCGATAGAACAATGTATTTCTAAAGGCGTCCAAAAATCATACCATTGGTTTATTAAGTCATTGTCTTTTATTTCTGAAGCATCCAATGCACCTTCCAGTTTGCCTACAACATCAGAAAAATCTTGATTTTTTCCCTCAACATAGCTTTCTATTAATAGAATCATATTCTGCCAGAGTCGTTGTTGATGAGGGTTCATTTCCATTATCGTCCTGTAGAAATTACAGTAATTACACGCGTTACTTCTGAGTCAGTAACCACTCTTACATTCTCAAAAATATGAATAATTTCAGAAGAGGGACCGATTTTTTTAACTCCAAATTCAATTGCATTTTCAACAACAGAGGTCGGAATTCCTCTACTAACTATCTCATTTCCGCTTTGAATTAATCCCCGCGGAGCCATACGTTCCAATGCATGTTCTGTATACCAGCGGCCATTAATTGAAGCACCGCCTTTTTCAGGCAAAATCCAACCGGTGTTTGAAACAATAGAAGGAATTTTGAAATTTGCTAAAGAGCGGCTGAAAAGATTAATGGCACTCCCAGCAGTAGTGCCGACGATTCCTACGACGTCGTTCGCCAAGTGGGAATTTGAGTGGGAAAGGCCTGTTGTTTGCAGAAGCTTGACTGTTAGCGGGTCGTGTTGACCACCTATGAAAGCTTGCCCAAAACCTGCTTGAAAGTTATCCGCGCCATGCAGCATTAGTCCGACTCCTATTGGAGCAAAAGGGGTAAAGGCTAGACCTGCGCCAACTTTTGCCTCTAGAAATCCACCAGCCATTCGCATAGAGCCTTGGAAAACAGGGCTGCTTAGTGTATCTAGGGCAACATCTTTAGCGTAGGATGTAAAGCATTCTATATTGTTATAGAACCCCCCTGAATTCGTTTGGAAATCTGCAAGGATAAATAGCCCGTATTCGTCGATGTGGGTGAGGGGACTGTTGTTGACGTAGGCGTAGAGATTGATGCCTGCGGAGTAGGAAAGAGGGTCGGTGTTGATCCAGCGGAGGAGAGACGGATCGTAGAAGCGGCGGCCGAAGTTGTAGAAGCCCGTTTCTGGATCGAGACGCTTTGAAGAGAAGCCCCAGGGAGAGAGGAAGGAGGTGGTTTCACCGAAGGCAGAATAAATGGAGGAAGAAGAGCCGAGATGAGTGAGGTTGCCCGATTGGTCGAAGTGTGGAGTAAGTGTTTCGCCGTTTTGCTCGATCAGGACGGCAGCGCCAATTTCCGCACCAAGGCCGATGCCAAGGGCGCGGAAGGTTAGGGTGTTATTTGTAAGGGAAGCGACTTCACTTTCACCCACGTACCAGTAGTGTTCCTGATCTGTTGGAGTTTTTTTGAGAATGCGGCGGTGGAGGCCATCGTAGGCGTAGTGATGCGAATTGTTGACTGAGGTTAGGCGGTCGAGATGGTCGTACTTGTATGAGTAAGATTCTTCAGGGTTAATTTTTGATTTGAGATTTCCGTTGGCATCGTAGGTGTAAGTGTAAGGAGAATTCGATTGGATCTGATTAAGTTCATTAATCTCAAAAAGGGGATTGTGAAGAGAGTCGAAGGAGTAAGTGCGGTTCTGTTCAGAAGTGAGCTGGTCCAGTTTATCGTAGGTAAAGCTGTTAGAATCTGTTTGGGTAAGATTGCCAGTGCAGTCGTATTCAAGGGGGCCTAAAGAATAATCTGGATGGGAGATGGTTTTTAAGCGGCCCAAGGAGTCGTAAGTTTTTCTACGGATGGAGCCATCGATAAGTTTTTCGAGAAGGAAATTTCCAAAGGCATCAAATTCAAGGTAAGTGTGTTCATAATTATTGCGCCTTACTTTACTGATGCCAATAGCATTGTAGATATATTCAAGGGTTGATTGGTCAGGGAAAGTGATTTTTGTGACCCGGTCTAAATCATCGTATTCATAAGCAGTTTCACTGCCTGAAATAGTCTCTGTATTGATTAAGCCTCTGGGAGTGTATGTGCGGAGGACTTCTGTAGCAGAATCTGAGACCGATAGCATATTCCCCATGAGATCGTATGTGTAGGAATAGCCTGCAGAATGGGTAAGGTTACCTCTCGAGTCATATTCGTTGGTGAGGAGAGTGCCATCTGGTTTTGTTGTGGTTTTTAACTGACCTGAAGGGGTGTAGGAATAACTTGTTGTTTTCCCTAAAGGTTCTTTGAGGGTAGTTAGTCGATTCATCGCATCATATTCCCGGTGAAGGATGAAAGGGGGAGCTTCCCTTCCGATGACTTGATGCTTCTCTTCAAGGAGGTTGTTGTTTAGGTCATATTTGTAGCTAACAGATGATAAGAGCGTCTTTCCGTCGTACTTCTCTTTTGAAAGAAGCCTTTCACCGCCATCAAAGATCTGGATCGTTTTAACACCATTTGGATCAATTCTCGTCTCTTTTCTTCCTTTCTTCGAGTAGGTCCAATGGGTTTCGTGGCCTTCAGGGTCGGTCTTTTTGGCCAGGCGATTAAGGCCATCATATTGAAAGGTTGTGACATAGTTTCCTTTCGTTTCAGAAATACGGTTCCCAGAAGCATCGTAGGAATATTTTTCGAAGAGGAAACGATGGCCTTCAGCATCCTCTATCCATTTTTTAATGACTCTGTCAGCTGCATCAAATACCTCTATCTGTGTTGAAACTAAACTGTTCTTATCAAAATATGAGGTTCGATTCAGTCTGCCGAGGGAGTCGTATTCAAAGGTGGTTTTTGCTCCATCTGTGCTTTCACCTATTTTGCGGCCAGCACTATCGTAGGTATAGGTGGTGCTTACTCCGTTAAAATTAGTGAATTTTTTTAGAAGACTGTGATTGTACTCATAAGTTTCAACAGCATCTTCGACCTTTTTAGTGAGGACCCTTCCAAGTCCATCTCTTTCGTAAGATGTTGTTAAGCCATTTTTGTCAGTGGAAGATTTGAGGTTGCCATCTTTGCAATATCTAAACTGTTCAGAGCTTCCATCAGGATAAGTGATTTCGTAAGGTTTGTTTAAAATGGTGTATTTTTTACGAGTGACGTTGCCAAGAGGGTCTGTAGTTTCGATTTCGTTGCCTGAAGCATCGAATTTCTTTCGGGTGAGTGCTCCTATTGGAAGATGAGTTTCGAGTGCTCTCCCATACCTGTCGTAGACAAATCTGGTAACATGACCAAAGGGGTCTTGAGTTTCTGTCCTTTGGCTAAGTTCATTGTAGTGGTGACGCGTTACCCAGGTTTCCCCCTCAAAAGAAAGTTTCTCTTCCGTGCAGCGATTCATGAAGTCATAGTGAAACTCTTTAATTAAGCCTGGTCGTGGGCCTTCTTCTCTAATGCAGTTGTCGTTAGCGTCATAGGTTCTTAAAGTCTCAAAGCTTAGGGCGTCTTTTTCGTAGGTGCAGTTTCCATGGGGGTCAAATTTTCGATGGATGGAGAGAAGGACCTTACCATTAGGATCTTTTTTGCTCTCATGGAGAATCTCCCCTTTTGAGTTATAGCGATAATGGTGGGAGAGGAGGAGTTTTTCTCCCTCAGAATCAATAATGTAGGTTCTTTTTTCGAGCGGATAACCAAATGGTGTTTTTTTAGAAGGAGTGGGCGTTGTTGAAAAACTATCTCTGAAGAGCTTTAGGATGACTATGGAAAATTGTCAAAAACAGGTCGGGGACACCCCCGCGCCCCGTTAAGGGCCCATTCTGCCTTCG
>JAGVKY010000156.1 GCA_020050175.1 Parachlamydiales bacterium | reverse complement strand
GTAAATCAATTAGAACAAAAAATTCAGACAAAACAAGCTATCATTGGAGTCGTTGGACTGGGTTATATTGGACTTTCTCTTCTCGATGCTTTTGGAAAAGCAGGATTTTCGCTTGTGGGATATGATTACAACCAACCAAGAATGGAAATGCTCAATCGAAAAGACCCCTATTTAAATTTTATCGATCACGAGGATTTATTCAAATTAATGGATCAAAACCGCTTTAAATTCTCTTCTGACCCTTCGATCTTGCAAGCAGCAGATGTGATCGTTATCAGTGTTCCCACCTCGTTAGATCAACATCAAACACCAAACTTATCGAACCTTCATGCTGCCTTTAATACGGTATATAAATATCTTAAGAAAAACCAACTCATCATCTTGCAAAGCTCCACTTATCCCGGCACAACACAAGATACCCTACTTCCTATCTTAGAGAATTCCAACCTCAAAGTCGGACAAGACTTCTTCTTAGCCTATGTCCCCGAAGTGGCCGATATCGGCAATCCCCAATTTAGCTTTACTCAAGTGCCCAGAATCGTCAGTGGGGTTACTCCCACCTGCCGCAATTTGGCCGAACAACTTTATAAACAAATCGGATGCCAAGTGGTCCTTGCCTCCTCAACAAAAGTGGCTGAATCGGCCAAACTGCTCCAGAACTCTTACCGCTTAGTCAATATCTCTTTCATCAATGAGATGAAGATGATGTTCGACCGCATGGGACTTGATGTGTGGGAAGTAATCAAAGCAGCCGAAAGTAAACCCTTTGGTTTTGTCCCTTTCCATCCCAGCCCCGGTATTGGAGGCGACTGTATTCCTGTCACTCCTTTTTATCTCGTGTGGCAAGCAAAGGCAACCGAAGGACCCACGACTCTATTAGAGCATGCGGGGCATATCAATGAAATGATGCCTTCTTATGTCATCAGTAAAGTCGTCGAAGGCTTAAACCTTCACAAAAAGTTCGTCCGTGAAGCCAAGATCTTGGTCTTAGGTGTCGGTTACAAAAAAAATGTCAATGATGTACGCGAGTCTCCTTCTCTCCCTATTCTAGCTCTCCTAAAAAAGATGCTTGCCAACGTCGAGTATCATGATCCTTTTGTTTCAGAAATCCCTCCCCTCGCAAAATACCCGGATTTAAAGTTGCGGTCTATTTCGTTGGACTATGAAAAACTCAACTCCTATGATGCCGTCATCATCGCAACTGATCATTCGGATTACGATTGGTCCCAAATTGTCGCAAATAGCCAACTGGTCATCGATACACACAACGTGACGGAACATGTCAAAAATGCTAAAGAAAAAGTGATTAAAGCTTAAGGATGAAGAATCATGACAAAGCAACGCGTTTTAGTGACCGGCGGAGCCGGATTTATTGGATCCAATCTTGTGGACTATCATCTCAAAAAAGGAGATGAAGTGTGGGCGGTTGATAACCTTCAGACAGGACGATTGAAAAATATCGAACCCTACCTCCACCATCCTGCTTTCCGCTTTGATCAGAGCGATATCTGCAATTGGCCTCGTCTCTTAGAAGGGGTCGAATGGACTAATCGCATCTACCATCTGGCTGCCCATGTCGGTCAACGCCTTGTGTTGGCTGATCCGGTCAATACGCTTTCTTATAATATCCGCGGATGTGAACTGATTTTGCAAGCCTTGTTTGATATCGCCAGCCCCGCACGCCTCTTGATTGCCTCTACCTCTGAAGTCTATTGCCATTGCCCGTTAGAACCTGGCGAAGCCTTGAAAGAAGATCGGATGTTGCAATTCCCTTCGGGCGAGTTTTTACAAGAAACATATGATGTCAGCAAACTGGTCAATGAAATCATGGGGCTCTCTTATAAGGCTAAAAAGGGAATCGACTGCACGATTGCCCGTCTCTTTAATACCATTGGCACTAATCAAAGTCCCTCTTATGGAATGGTCGTCCCCAACTTCATCCAGCAAGCTTTGTCGGGAGAGCCGATTACTGTGTTTGGAGATGGCCTACAAAGCCGCTCTTTTAGCAATGTGCATGACACCGTCACCGCTTTGGCCCTTCTGTTAGATACGCCCAAAAGTAAAGGGGAAATCGTCAATGTCGGGGGAGATCGAGAATGTTCGATTATTGATTTAGCCAAAATGGTCAAAAAAATTGCTCGAAGCGAATCAGAAATCCGTTATCTTTCTTATCAAGAAGCCTATGGAGTCGATTTTAAAGATGTCAGACGACGACGACCGAATTTAGACAAGTTGTTCCAGCTCACCGGTTTTAAGCCTAAATGGACGTTAGAACAGACAATCGAAGAAATTATTCAAGCGAAAAAAGAAATGCAAATGGCGTAGTCTTATCTTATAAAGGAACCGGCTTGTGATGACTGGAGTGAAATCTCTTTCTCTTATTTTTTTACTGACGCTCCTGGCGGCCTGGCTACAAGCAGATGACTGCGTCCCTGCTTTTATTCAAGCCGAAGAGTGCAAAGAATATATAGGGGACTCCTATGACTGTGGGCCCCCTGAAGAAAAGGTTCGTTCGTCCTTTCAGTTTTCTTGGAACACCTATTCTCTGCAAGCGATTCTTCGTCATACGGAAGGCAGAGGAATTGGCTATCATCGCGGCTATACAACCTTAGAGTTCTTGTGGATCTCCTCTGCTTTCAAACGTTACTCCCTCTTTCCTTTTATCGATTTGCGTGGCCATGGATTTAATAATCAAAAACTGGCAGCTAACGTGGGGATTGGAATCCGCTATCTTGCTCCTTCTCGTTGGATCTTTGGAGCGAATCTTTATTATGATTTTCGACAAGGAAGTCACCAAGGGTTTAAGCGGGTGGGATATGGCTTTCAGCAAATTGGCATAGGCTTAGAAGCCTTGGGACCCCACTGGGATGTACGCTTCAATCTCTATGAACCCATTAAGAAAAGATGGTGGAATTTTACTCAAAAAGTGTTTGAAAGCAGTTTAGGTAACATAGAAGTCGATTCTCATAAACGTCAACATTCGATGCGTGGGTTTGATCTAGAATTTGGAACTTGTTTAGGACAAGGGAGCTTATTTGATTGTTGTTTGGACTGGAAGGCTTATTTGGGGTTTGGACCCTATTATTTGGATCAAAAGCGGAACGACGAAAAGTGGGGAGGAAAATTACGCCTGACAGCTAATTTTGCGCGCTATTATCTTTTAGAGCTTCGTGCCAGCTATGACCGTGTCAATGACGGAGCGATACAAGTGCGACTGGGTGTCACGTTTCCTCTCTGTCCCTCACGCAGCAAACAAGCGGACTGTTGTCAAACAAGTGATTCTTGTTGTGAAGCTGCTATCAGGGCGATCATTTCTCAGCCGATTGAACGCATGGAAATCATGCCTCTCCGCAGCCACCATATCGAACGGATAAAAAAAAGACAACGAGACCACTCAAAAAGAGATCTGGTTGTCTAACACGTATTAAAGCGAAATAGCGAAAAATTAACCGGAGACGGGGGTCACTAAGCGAATAGCGGATGAAGAATAATCTTCTTCTTTATTATTATCTTCTTGATCAATAAATAGTTGCGCACCTTGAAGAAGGTAAGCAGCTAATGTGGTGTCTCCTTGATAAGTCATTTCTACTTGCATCTGGCCATCTTCTGTCGGCTGACCGCAAGTAATGAGCACATAACAAGAGGGATCTTTCTCTAATACCTCTTGTAAATGCCTGCGACTTCTTGTGTTCATATTGCTCCTAGCTTGGTTGAGATTAGCAACACGCGTAATTGTCTAGTTGAAAACTGCTCAGAAAATATTAAAAAAGGTAAGCCAAACAGTCTTTCTGTTATCGCCCACATTAGCGGATAAAACAATTTATTACCAAACTTTTTATGATGACTTCTGCACACTTAACGGCATGTAAATAAAAAGATTTGTCAAAGCAGATCGCCTCACATATGATGAAATTTAAAAAAACACTGATTCCCTCATGCACACATACCGCCCTTATTTAGACTGGATTAAAACGCAAGAACCCATACTCACCCAACGCCTACGAAAATGGGCACATATCAATTCTTTTTCTTTTCATCTAGAGGGTTTAGGTGAGCTCCTCACAGTTCTGACGCAAGACTTCCATATTCTCGGCGGCGAAAGCCAATTGCATACACTTCCTCCTCTTCACATGCTAACAGCTGAAGGAAAACTATCTTCTCGTCCCTTAGGACAAGCTCTCAGCATTCGTAAACGTCCGCACGCTCCCATTCAAGTCTTGTTAGGAGGACATTTCGATACTGTCTACTCCCCTTCTAGCTCTTTTCAAACAATCGATGAATCTCAACCCGGGATTTGGCGAGGTCCGGGCATTACCGATATGAAAGGTGGACTCGTCATTTTACTGACAGCCTTAGAGGCTCTTGAACGCTCTCCATTTGCGACACGGATTGGATGGGAAATCCTCTTGAATCCTGACGAAGAAATCGGCTCTCCCGGCTCTGCTGCCCTTTTCAAGGCAGCTGCTCACCGCCACCAGCTCGCCTTACTCTTTGAACCTGCGCTTCCAGATGGAGCCTTTGTCAACCAACGCAAAGGATCTGCTAACTATACGCTTGTCGTGCGCGGACGTGCCGCCCATGTAGGACGAGATTTTGCTCAGGGGAGAAGTGCCGTGTTTGCCCTTGCACGTTTCATTCAAAGATTAGAAACACTTAACAATGAATATATTACAATCAATGTAGCGGAAGTCGAAGGGAGGGGTCCCCTCAATATTGTGCCTCCTCTTGCGACTTGTCGGATTAATTGTCGGAGTGCAAGCTCAGATGCTTTAGATAAACTAGCAGTAGAATTGGAAAAGAGGGCCCATCAATTCAGTCGAGATGGCATTATGATGGAAGTGAAGCAGGACTCTTTTCGAGCCCCCAAACCTTTTGATG
>JAGVKY010000102.1 GCA_020050175.1 Parachlamydiales bacterium | reverse complement strand
GACAATTCGTCCAATCTCTGCCCCCGATTAAAGAAGTTCCAGGCATTGTTAGCCGTGGTCTTTTAAATGCTGGCAATGTTCTCGCTCGTGTCTATATGAGTGGATTAAAAGCTTTAGCCAGTCTCCCCGTCTTTGCTGTTGGTGCTCTCTTAGAAGGACTCTTTGCAAAGGGCACTTGGTCCTACGGAATCACTCTAGGTAGAGTTATCCCCATCTTTACTCCATCAGGCGAGCCTTCTCTCGGCGCTCCAGTTCTTAAGTTCGCAAAACAGATGTGGGGTAGCAACCCATGGCTATCCATCATCGGTTCTGTTGCGGTGGTTGGAACAACGATCGGCCTCGTTAAGCTGGTTAAGCATCTTACCCGCCCAGCTGACGACTACCACCCAGGCCGGAGATAAAAATAATTTCGGCCAGGAAAGAGTCCCTTTCCTGGCCTTTTTTTTATTCCTTTTTGATCGCAATGAGGATCTCTACATCGGGGATTTGCCCACTAGATGGGGGCTTATAGACCTCAAAATCACCTGTATAAGTACGATTCAAGTTTGATCTCCAGATCGATTGCCAAGCTTCAAAAATACTCACAAATTCTCCTTTGGTCGGCATCACAACATAAGTTGATGCTGGTGTTGTTTTAACAACGAATCCTTCAGGAATAGAAGAGGCTTCTTTTACCTCGCAACCTAAGATCAAGGTGTAGGGAGCAGTGAAATCGCTTTCGTAATCACAATAAAGAGCTATAACATCCGCATGGGCCTTATGAGGAATAAGATCAAAAATCTTTTCTCGGTTGAATCTTTCCCAAAGTTTTCCAATTTCCACTGGATTTTTATTTGAGGTTCGGCAGGAAATCCCGACAAAAGTCTTTGAGGGCATTTCTATTGTCCGGTAGTCCATCCAACTCTCGTTTAACTTTTCAATCTCAGACTTAAAAGCGGCTTCATCCACTTCAGGTGATGAGGTTGATATAGCACCCACGTAATGGACACCCACATATTCAATGTCTGGTCCATTTTCCCTAAAAAAAGCTTCGGCCAAGGTTAAATTTTCCAAACGATCGTCAACAAAGACAATTTTTTTGGGGTTAAATCCCACTCTTTTCAAAAATGCGTATAGGAGTTCTCCCTTAGCGACAGGATTATGCTCCCCGTTCGAAAGGATCACCCCGTCTTGGTAATGAGCAAAATGGTTTCGATAAGGAGAAAAATTATTAAAAATTAATTCTTTAACCTCAGGAAAAGAATAGGAAAAATCCACCCCTAAACGATTTAGCTCTTTTTTTCGCCACGCCTCCATGGAGGGGACTCCATCGAGCGCCCCAGTAACGACAGACGATAAGGCAAGAGTTTTAACTCTATTTTCCCTGAGGTGGCTCAAAAGGGTCAAAAATTCTTTATCTACAAGAGAAGATGGGCCTCGTGAGATCATCAGAGAGACTGCGATATCTTTTTCAAGAGGGGTAGAGCCCTCCATTGCTTTTTTGTAAATCTTTACATGGCGAAGCAAGTTCGGCATCTGAAAAGCTGGATTCTCTGGGTGAGTCAACACCATATCGACATCAAAGACTGCTAGATCGTCGCAACAAAGCTCTTTCATATAACTTGCGACTTCAGAAACTGTCTTAGTTTGTTGGATCTCAGAAAATACGTGCTCTCTGCCCATTAAAAATAAAACCAATAATAAAATGTAATTAATCATCATTTTTTGATCTTATGTTACTGGTCTGCTATGCTTTTAGCCAGTTTTTTCAGCAGACCTAACTCTAAAAACATTTTACACAATCTCTAGAGCCCTGATGGAAATTGCCCATTTACGTCTCCGGAAAAGCTTTTCAAGAAAAGGTCAGATAATCAGCTGGAAGAGTCATAAGAAAAAAAATGGCTCAAGAATTTCTCATGAATGTTGAGAACATAAAACTCTTTTAATGGAGTCGAACTGCTAACTAGCTAGGCGGCTGGCTCAAAAGGTTTTCGCCAAATCAGGTGGAAGGGATGGGGCTTTTGTAAAACGTAATCTTCATGAACATTTCGGATAATTCTTTTTTGTTCTGAAAATACAAGTTTATCTAGAGCTGTTTCAAAGGGGACCCATTCGAAAGCATCATGCTCTTTAGGCAATAGAGTAACCTCTTGTGGCGAGTTGATCATCGCGACAAAAACAGGAACAAAAGTGACCTTATCTTTGAGTTTAAGATAAAATGTTTCCACTGCGTCTGCGGAATAAAGAATGTCAGGAATAATACCTGTCTCTTTCTTCAATTCTCTAAGGGCGGCTTCCCACGCCTGTTCGCCAGGCTCAATCCCGCCAGACACCATCTGCCAGGTGCCAGTTAAGTAAGCCCCCGATCTTCTAATTAACAAATGCTCTTTCCCCTTTTGATTCGGAGCAACAACAAAGACGCTCACACAATCAGCTGGAACCATCTTAACTCCTTAGAAAAAGTTTTCAGGTGCTTTAATAATAATCAGGAGACCCGCGATCGTAAAGAATAAAAAGCAAGATCGTAAGGATTCGAAAAGATAGAAGGAATTCAAAAAATTAAAACAAATCATTTTGACATCACCCTTCTCTTAAGGCGAAGCCACCCTTATTTTATTTTTTACCTGAAAGTACTTTCTGGAGGGCGAAGTTTATCATGCTTATCCTGACTATCTTGTCCTCTATAGATTGCTTTTTCCTGGGTTGAAATCCTGTCGATTCCTTTAATCGTGTTGCTTTTTGGATTGCGGTAATGAGTTTATTCTGAGAAAATTCGAGTATGTGCAATTGCGATAACCTAGCTACAGTTGCCCACGTCTTTATCGATTCTCCATCGAGAATCGCCGCTTCCTCCTTTTTATCCTCCGCACCCTAGGGTGCATCTTTTCGTTTCTTATTAGTTTTTCGTGTTTTTTTCTTAGAGATCAAAGGAGGTTTATTTATGGATTTTCTCATTAAATTTAATGAGCTGTTGACAGGTTATGTAGTTTTCCCTTTTTTAATCGTGCTCGGTCTTTATCTGACCATCCGATTAAGGGGGGTGCAAATCACAAAGTTTAAGTTGGGTTTTTCTCAACTGATGAAGCGAAATGCTGAGGGCGAAGGAAACATCAGCCACTTTGAAGCAATTTCTGCTGTCCTTGCCGGTAACTTTGGGACAGGAAATATCTCTGGGATGGCCATTGCTTTAGCTACTGGGGGCCCTGGTGCTTTGGTTTGGATGTGGGTCATGGCCGTTTTAGGAGCTGCCATCCAGTATGTCAGTTCGATTCTTGGCGTCCGTTATAGAACTATCAATGAAAAGGGGGAGTTTGTCGGCGGTCCGATGTACTATCTTTCGAGAGGTCTGGGATATCGAGGCATCGCCGCGATTTTCGCCTGTTTAACTCTTTTTGCCTCAGTTACTGTCGGGAACTTCGCTCAAGTGAATTCGATGTCGCTCCCCCTTCGACAATTAGGTTTAGATCCCTTCTACTTTGGGCTTGCCTTAGCTTTTCTAGTCGCTATTGTCAGCATTGGCGGCATCACAAGAATCGCGAAATTCACCTCTCTCTTAGTCCCCCTTAAAGCCGCCCTATATCTCGGAGTTGCCTTAACGATCATTCTTCTGAATTTTGAAAAAGTTCTGCCAGCTCTGTATGTGATGTTTCATACAGCTTTCAATCCCCAAGCTCTTTTAGGAGGATTTTTAGGGATTGGAATTCTCAAAGTGATCACGACAGGCTTTGACAGGGGCATTTTCGCTACCGATGCCGGCACAGGCATTGTCCCTATTTTACAAGCGAGCGCACGGACGACCCACCCGATGGTAGATGGAGCTGTCACCTTGGTTGCCCCCTTTCTTGTGATGGTAGTTTGCACAATGACCGGACTGATCCTTCTGATCACAGGAGCCTGGCAAATGCCTGGTTTGGAAAGCACTAACATGGTCACTTATGCTTTTAAAGTGGGGATTGGACACGAGATTGGAGCCCATATTGTGACAGTAGCGCTTGTTTTTTTTGGTTATACAACTATCCTAGCTTGGGCATGCTGCGCAGAAAAGGCTGCAGGGTATCTTTTTGGGATAAAATGGACTCCATGGGTCAAATATGGCTACATCGCACTTGTTCCTTTTGGAGCTATCCTTGAAGTCGAAACGGTATGGGTTCTTGCTGACATCTGTATTAGCTTAATGCTTCTCACAAATCTGATCGGAATCGCTAGACTTTCGAACGAAGTTATCGCCCTTTCGAAGGAGTCTCCTGCATAAAACCTTTAGGCTCAGAAGAATCAATCTCTTTTTTTAAAATAAATATGACTCTTTATCATGAGGTTAAGTTTATACAAGGAGATGGATATGCCCATGACAAAAACTGTCTTGGATAAAAACCAAGCGAATGCCCTTTTAAAAGAGCTTTTCAAGCAATTTACCACTTGCTGTCAGCGCAACACTCCCCCAACGGCTGTTGATTTTCACCGTTGCCTCTCTCCCCGTTTACATTTGACCAGCAATGGCCATGTTGCTGCTAAAAGTTTATCCGATTACCTCAATCGCGTTTCAAAGTTCCAAAAAAAATATGATCGGATTGAACTTTTAAATCCGAAAGAAATTATGACTTGCGATAACAAAATTATTGTTCGCTACGATGCTTACCTAACTCCCAAAAACGGTGGATCTAAGCACGTAATCAATATCCTTGCGATAGCCACGGTCGAAGATGATCTCATCACTCACTGGGAACAAGTTGCCCACGAACAAGGAACTGGCCAGTGGGATAAATAGTGGGATAAATGGTTTTCATCCTCCTTCTGACTCTCCTCCTCCCTTCAGCCACAGATTATTTTGAAGCATTTTTTCCCTGGAAAGAGCGCTTGATTCACCAGCTCGATTCCGAAAGCCAAGTGATCAAGACAACTAAAGGGCCCATAGAGTATGTGCTAAAGGGAAAAGGGCCCGTAGTTCTGTTGCTGCATGGAGGAGGGGGAGGGTTTGACCAGGGGCTTTTGATGGGAGAAGGGCTGGAAAAAGCTGGTTTTACGCTCCTTGCCCCTTCAAGGCCTGGTTATTTAAGAACACCTCTAAGTGTTGGCCAAACTATTCAAGAACAAGCAGATGCAATGGCTGCCTTGATCGAAGCCCTTCATCTACCAAAAGTGGCTGTCATCGGCTTTTCTGCAGGAGCTCCGGTGGCTCACGAACTGGCGGCAAGACATCCAAACGATGTTTGGGCCCTTGTCCTTGAATCGATTGGGGGTGAGAGAAAAGCAAAATGGACCTACAAAATCCTCAACCAATTGCTTAGATTGAACTCCACAAACGATTTATCTCTTTGGCTCTTCTATCTCTCCTTTCGAGAATATCCTTATGCCGCAGTTGAAGGATTGCTCGATTTAGATACTAATCTACCGAAAGAAGCCCGCAAAAAGAGAAAAGAGTATGTCATGACTCATCCTCGACAGTTCCGTTTTTTTAAACATTTTCTTTTTTCGATGATGCCCATCAGCCCTCGAGCTGCAGGGATGCGTAACGATTTAGCCAATCTCAGACGTTGGGACCATTTTACAAGCCCTAAAACTCCTACTCTCGTTATCCAAGCAAAAAATGACAGAAATGCCTCTTTACTTGATCTGGAAAGAATAAAAAGAGATTTCCCTCAAGCAAAAATCGTTCCGGTTGAAGATAGCGGACATCTCATCTGGTTAGGGAAAGAAGCAGCTAAATGGGAAAACAGACTCATTGATTTTTTAAAGGCAAATGCCCCCTAGGACAAATATGTTCCGCGACCGACATGAAGCTGGCAAAAAGTTAGCTGATGCGCTTAAACACTATAAAGGTCAAAAAGAGGCGATAGTCTTAGGCCTTGCAAGAGGCGGAGTCGTTGTGGCCTATGAAGCGGCAAAAGCTCTCTCTCTTCCTTTAAACGTTCTAGTGCCTCGAAAGATCGGCGCTCCTGGAAATCATGAGCTTGCTATTGGGGCGATATTAGAAAATGGGGAGAGAGTGCTCAATGAATCCATCCTCCATTCTTTGGGAATAACGGAAGCTTATCTTAAGCAGGAGAGTGAAAAGGAAAAATCAAACGCTATCGTACGATCAGCTCTCTACAGACACCGATCTCCCCTCCCTCCGCTAAAAAACAAAACGGTCATCCTTGTCGACGACGGAATAGCAACTGGCGCCACAATGTTTGCCTCCATTAAAGCCATGAGGAAAGAAGGGGCAAAAAAAGTTGTTGTTGCTATCCCCGTTGCTTCGACAAGTGCCCTTGAAAAAGTGAAAGTGGCTGCTGATGATGTGATTTGCCTATACGACACCGAAGATTTTGGAGCGGTTGGTTACTTTTATGATGATTTCCGCCAAACAGAAGATGAAGAAGTGATCGAACACCTCAAGGCCATGCCATGAAAATACCCATTGAAGAGATCCATCTCGAAGGAGATCTCTATATCCCTAAAGAACCTAAAGGGTTGGTCCTCTTTTCTCATGGCAGTGGAAGCAGCCGTTTAAGCCCCCGCAATCAATTTGTAGCGAAGTTTTTAAACGACAATCGTTTTGCCACACTGCTAGTCGATCTCTTAACACCTAAAGAAGAGAGCCTTGATCAGATCACTAGCGAACTCCGTTTTAACATCGGCCTGCTCGCCGAAAGGCTTTTAGGCGTTTGCCACTGGCTTATCCGTGAATCCACTACAAAACTGCTCCCTTTAGGGGTTTTTGGAGCAAGCACGGGAGCCGCTGCCGCCTTGATTGCAGCGGCAAAAATTGGCCCTATTGTCAAAGCTGTTGTCTCGAGGGGCGGGCGACCAGACTTGGCTATGAATTATCTCTCTAAGGTGGAGTCCCCCACGCTTCTCATTGTAGGAGGATTTGATGGGACTGTCATCGAAATGAATCAGAGGGCCTATCTTGAACTTACTTGTGAAAAGAAATTAGAAATCGTCCCCCGTGCGACGCACCTCTTTGAAGAACAAGGCGCTCTTGAGGCGGTCTCCCGTCTTGCGGCAGGGTGGTTTGCAGGCCACTTAATCAAAAAGAAACCAAGTTATGTCTGAAGGCCTTACTTGACGATTGTTCCGACGTTGAACCTGTAAAAGAAACTCGAATCTTCAGACTCTAATTGCTTTTCCAATTCAGGTTCCCGTTTAAAATTTTTTTCGAACTTTTGTGGAATTTTATGTTTGGAAGAAAATTGGCGGATGCAGAAACGGGCACCAATTTTTGCAGTACGGCAGATGTTTTCTATCATCCGATTATAATCCTCTTTATCGAGGTAAGAGGCGACATCGGATAGAGAGAACCGATCAATGCTATTGTTAGGGGATGTTTCTAAGTAAGAAATCACATCGGCCGTGTGAACCGAAAGAGTTGGAAGCCTTTTTGGATCACCTCGGCCCCTTTTTCTGTCAGATAGGGAGGAAAAGCCTCTTCGCCCACAAAACCACGAAAGATCAAAGAAATAATCATATTTTCTTTGGCCAATGTGTGATTAAGGGAGTTGAGCATCCGATTATAGATATAAGATCCAAGACTCATCGAACGATCAACGCTTGTGTATAGACCTGGGTCTATGTCAATCAGCCGAGAAATAGCTCGACATAACATCACATCGAATGTTTTTCTTAACAAAAAGGTATCCCATTCCTTTTTGATAAATTCTCTTTGTTCCTCAAGATTATCTATTTCAAAAAGCCTTTTAACTTTTTTAGGACGGAGGATATCAACAACATAAGCAATCAATTTTGTCAGCCGCTCAACTTGTCCCTGATAGAGGACACCCTTTTGGATCATTTTTGGGTGCTTTTTCCAAAAGTTTGCGGCCTCCACTGGAAGTCTATTTAAAACTTTCTCAAAGGTTTTCTCCCTATCTTCTTTTTGCTGAGCGCCCAAGAAGCCGATATATTCTTGGTGATCAAGTGTTTGCAAAGCTGCACATTTTAGACTGAGAAGATGGTTTTGGACAGGATTGGCATCGAGTGAAGTGAGAGTTCCACATTCATCCATTAGGAGATTGAGGGGACGATCACCACTGGCCGTGATACAAAGGACATGATTGCCGGAAGCTATTTGTAGAGCCTTCCGCTCAATCTTCCAATCCTCATTGCCAAAACTGTAATTTAGTCTGGAAAAAAAATCTTTCATCTAAAGGGTCGCTTTGGCTAAGTTACATATCAAATTTGTTAGGATTTTTAGTTCTTGGCACATTGCTAATAAGCGTAGTTACAAGCTCTTCCCATTGCTCTGCCTCAACATAGGGAGTGATCATCTCAGGCTTAATTTTGATGTTCTTTGCAAAGTCTTTGATGTGCTGATTCTTAAGATTCCCATGAGCCGCTTCATCATCTAAGCTTCCGGTGATACCTGATAGAAATTCACTCCAAACCCAACTTCTTCCTTGAATATTGGCAATGCAGACTTTTAGCTCTTCATCAGAGAAAACAACTTGTAAAAAGCGTAAAGGATGAATACGGTCAATACGATCTCCTGCTGACTTTAAGGCGCTAGAAGAGCCCCCAATTTTAAGCAAAGAATTGTTTGCAAGTGTTCGGAGGATGTAGCGAATATCATCCTTATCTTGAGCACTAATATTCTCATCGTAATTTCTTGTTTTTGAAGCAGCTACTGCTTTAGCTTTTACTTTGGAATCTGAGACGGCGAAAACAACTCGGAATCCCTCCTCTCCCCCCCCTCTTTCAGATAGAAAATGTTGGTAGACAGAACTTACAACGGATTCAAATGAATCTTGAGGTTCAACTTCAACATAAAAATTTCCATTAATTTCTATAGGAAACGCTTGGAGGGAAGGGAGAGCTAAAAGAGTAAAAAGAAATTTCATCATCGATCGGTTGTCCTTCTTAAAAAGTTTCATATATGTGATGACTCAAACCCATTCAAGAATATTTTTCACACAATTCATAACTCATTAAAATTGAACGCCTCTCCTTTTAAGACTCAAAAGTTGACAACTCAATAAATGTTTTGTATGTAAATATTTTTTGCACTTCATTGCATAGGGGCTCTCCATTGTTAACTCTTCTTTTGCCATGCCTACTTTGCACGCTGCCCCAAAGCATCTCTTTAGGCCCTGAGATCTACCACGTCAATCGGTCGAGAGAAGGGGGAACCAAACAAAATGGCTGGGTGTATGGAGTTAGAGGCACCTATGACAGAGTAACGGGATGGGGGCTCTATTGGGGGGCCAATTTTCGCTATGCGCAAGGACCTTTGAAGGGCTCTTCCCCCTCCACAGATAATTTATGCTCTACTTTTTCAGACAAAGAAGCAGAGGGCCGCTTTGGATACACTTTTCAATGGGATTTCATCCATTCATTGATCACACCGTTTATTGGGGTGGGTTATTTCGACGAATCCAATAGCTTAGAGCATCCCTGCCCTTCTAGACTTAAGTTCAACATTCGTTATCCCTATTTTGCTTTTGGATTTCTTTCGAGAGTTAATCTCTTTCCCTGCCTGACTGCAGGCCTCAATTTCAAGGGATGGGCCATGTACGATGCGACCTGCAAAGTGCGTGATCCCGAGGGTGAGCATTGCACCATGTGTGTAACTGACGAAATTAATTACCGGATTGAACTCCCGGTCATGTATCAAACTGGTTTGTTGAACAACCAATTTAATGTGGGATTAGTCCCTTTTTACGAATACCGACACTATGGCGGAAGGGCCAATTACCCTTTTGATTTCCTAGATACCCGTCTCAATATCTTTGGGGTAAATCTACAACTCCTCTACTTTTTTTGAATATGCCTAAGCTTTACAGCAAAGAGACGATTGACGCCCTTGAATGGCCAAAAACAATAGATGGAGAGTATGCCAAAAAATATCTCCTACCTCTGATCAAAAAGGGAATTTCCCACTTTATCGACAACATCGAAGCTGAGATATTTGTTCTTAAATGCGATGATATTGTCCTTCCCATTGTGGTGGCAAATGAAAACTACGAGGATGCCTACGTCTGCTCTATTTTTTCTTTTTACATCTCTTTAGCGCTGGAGCAGTTGCGATTAGTTGAAAATCCATTTTTTAGAAAGATCGTGAAAGGGCTTCTCCAAGTGATGGGAAAGCTTTTGAAAAAAGGAAAAATTAACTCAGTTGTCTACGTAAATAACTGGATGTTTTCAGTCGATCTCTATCCCGCAGGATTAACGCAGGAAAAATTGAAGAAAATCACCTCTTTTCTGAGAGAACGTTTCCCCGATCATGCGATATGTCTCCGTTCTCTCAACACACTGACCACGGCCCCTTTAACAGATGCTTTAAAAAAAGAAGATTTTCATCTGATTGCCTGCCGTCAAGTTTATGTCACTGACACTAAAAGAGAAGAAATTTTTCAAACACGCATTATTAAAAGTGATTTAAAACTCCTTCGAGAAACCGAAGCCGTTTCAGTCGATGGTGAGGAATTATCGTCTGAAGAAAGAGAACGCGTTTTAAAGCTCTACCAAATGCTCTATCTCGACGAGCACACAAGATTGCATCCTCAGATCAATTCTAACTTTATCTCGCAAGCTTTCGACCATAAACTATTTACGATTAAAGCATTAAGAATGAACGGACAGATTGAAGGGGCTGTCTGTTTTTTCGAAAGAGAAGGGGTGATGATGTGCCCGATCATTGGTTTTGATAAAGCCCACCCTCAACACTCATCCCTTTATCGCTTGCTTTCAACAACACTACTATTAGAAGCACGAAAAAGGCAGTTAGTTCTCCATCAAAGCGCTGGAGCCTCTTTTTACAAAAAAGTCAGAAGAGCCGAAAGCGATTTAGAGTGGATAGCTGTTTATACAGATCATCTTCCTCTTAAACAAAGACTGCCTTGGCTGGCCATCAAAACAGTGATGAACACACTTGGCGTCCCTTTTATGAAAAAGTATTAGCCTTAGGATCCTTCTATGATTTTATTTCTAGTGATCTACATTTTGGGAGCCATTGGTTTTCTCATCCATCTTTTCTCCTTAGCTCCCATTGAGAGAACAAAAGCTAAGATTATTGAACTGCTTCTCCTATACCAATTAGTCTTTAGCGTTGGCCTGACAAGCTTTTTAGCCTTTATTGGCCTTAATTTCCTCCCAGAAACAGTTGAGGCCTACACTGAGTGGCCCTCATGCCCATATCAACAAGAGCTTGCTAACGTGAATCTTGCTTATGGAGTTTTAGGCATCCTAGCCATCTGGTTCCGAAAATCGTTTTGGACCTGCATTGTTATTGGCTTTACGATCTGGATTTTTGGGGATGCGATCCACCACTTCTACGACGCTTTCAAATATAACAATTTTAGCCATGGCAACGTCGGCGCCCTCGTCTACACCGACATCTTTGTTCCGATCCTCCTCTGCATCAATCTTTACTACTACCTAAAAGACCGCAGAAACCTCGTCCTCGATTAAGTAAGTCATTGGACCATCGAGGCGAGGATGCGCCGCTCTCCTTTATAAGGGGCACGGCCATGCATCACGTGGAAATTATCGAGAAGGAGTAGATCCCCCATTTTCCAATCAAAATAGATCGAGGGGCCTCTTAATAAGCTTAAGTTTCGGGATTACAAGGGGCTGAATTTTTTGTGCTGGAGCTACCCTATTAAAGAGCTCCTCATTTTCCAGGAGTTCATGGAACCTCTTATATTGGTGACCACCAACTTGATCTATAAATCTAAAATCGGCACCTACAGCCATTTAAAAACTCCCATCATTTCAAAGTTGTTCAGAATAAAAAATTGTGAACTTAACTACCCCAAGATTCAGGTAATCTGATTCTTTCATACTTTTCTAAATCCTCCACGTCTATAAATCTCACCCCTGTCCAAGAACTTACTAGTGGAGGAAGACTTTCATTCTGGGGAAGACCTATATCTGGATTGATTTTACTCCTCTTTTCTTTGATGCGAAGTCTTAGCGGTCCGTTAGGCCCCCAAAATATTTTCTTGTCATCTGGTTCTTCCACAATGACGATATGACGCCTTGGAGTTCCTGGGCTTGCATTGGAATCCTCATCCATTTCGTTAAAGGTACTTTTGT
>JAGVKY010000144.1 GCA_020050175.1 Parachlamydiales bacterium | reverse complement strand
AGTTTTTAGAAAATCCTGACAATTTGACTGAGAAGCTTCAAAAGCTTTTAGACGAAAAAAAGGAAAGCCTAAGAAAAATGGCCGAAGGGCCCAAAAGGCGAGAACAAAACAAGGCTAAAGAAGAGACCGAAGGGAAGAAGCGTAAAACAAAAACAATCGGCAAAAGACAACGCTGGATATCGATGTAAATTTTAAAATTATTTTGAGAACCAAGAAGACCAAGTTAGAAATTTTTAGGTGAGTGATGGCAAAGATTAAAAAAATCGATTTTATTCTCCCTACTGAAGGGCGTAATTCACGTATAGGATTTTTAAGTCGGGAATTTGCTAAGGCCTTTGAAAAGCTGAATGTAAAAACGCGCCTTTTAATCCCCCCTAAAGATAAAAACCCCGTCCCCTTTTTAGACGATCTCTATGCTTATGCGCCTGATTGCACCATCAGTTTTAATGGAATTTTACCGGACCAGGAAGGTCACTTTCTAGCCGACATGATCCGTTTGCCTCATATCGCTATATTAACCGATTCACCCAACGGCTTCATTGAACTTGCTAAGAGCCGCTACACAACGACTCTTTCTCCCGATCAGCAGTATCTTGACATTCTCAAGAAGGCTGGATGTGAAAGAACCCTTTTTTTCCCTCTCGCAGCCCCAATCGACCCCGAGCCTGTTCTCCCTTTAAACGAACGGCGAGGATCTATTTTGATGGCCCCGGCATGGTTAAATGGAGAGGCCATAAAAACAGAGTGGCGGCGTCAAATGCCACCCGCTTTATTAGATTTTCTTGAGGAGGTCATCTACATGACACTCTCTCAACCTGAGATTAGCTACTATCATGCGTTTCAACAAATTCTCAGCGAAAGAAGTGAGAGCGAACAGCAAACCATCCGCCCTTGGACCACTTTTTCTCTCTTTAATCAAATCGAAGCTGTCCTCAGAGAGACCGACATCGTAGAACTTTTAAGAGCTTTGAAGGGAATGGATGTCGATCTTGTCGTTCAAATAGGACTTGTCGAAAGCTGGAGAAGACGCTTAGGAGCTATTGCTGATAACTTTCGATTCCATGAAGGGGTCTCTTTTGAAAATTTAGAGGGGATGATCCGACAAGCTAAAATATTTTTAACAAGTTCTCCTCAGTTTAAATTTGGGACTAATGGCGATCTGTACACATCTCTTCTTTATGGAGCCTATACCTTCCACAACCGATCTGAATTTCTTGAATGGGCTTTTAGAGATGGCCGCGGCTGCTTTTTTTATCCTTATCTTGACCACGCAGCTATTGTAAGCCGGGCAACTGAAGTGCTCTCCCATCCTGAACTCTTTCAAGAAGAGCTCGAAGTGGGACGTCGCCATGTGATAGAACAAGAGACTTGGATCCAAAGGGGCGAACTGCTTCTCGACTGGATCCCCCATTTTTTGGATGAGCTGCCTAATGCTTTAAAATTAGCTCTCCACGAACCTCGTTAGTCATAGAACTAATAAGAAAAAATTGTCATAATACCCCTCTTTATTAGGGATAATTCATGGCAAATAGTATTCGGATAAATCACCATTTCTATAGTTTTAATCAGGCAGCCGAACAACTGACTCTGATTGCTCAACATTCTCCCATGGAGCTTCGCGTTGTTGAGGGTCATCTTGTTGAAAGCAAAAAGGTTCTTATCGAAAAAATCTGGAGAGTTTTTTGTGATTTAGTTCTGCTCCTGCTCAGTAAAATTACTCTTGGTCATGTCAAAAACCCTATTAAAGCTAATAAAATCCACCTCAACGCGCTCTATGAAGTCGTCAAACAATCTGCGACCACTATCAATGACGGTTGGAACAATTTCATCAATTTAGTGAATGACTATAAGGACGATGGTCATAAACAAATTACAGAAGTTGTTGGATCGTTGCATGAATTTTCAAGGTGGGCAGAGTTTTCAACTCTTCAACGCCTCGCCCTCAAATTCCCAGCCCCGTATGACAACTTAAACATACCAAATGCAGGTCATTTTGAGAGGCTTTTAAGATGGCTTGGTCTTAGCATGACTTTTCCCACTCCTAAAGAGGGACTTCATTTAATTAATTTCCGTATTCGTAAGGTTGCCGAAGCGGCCCACATCCACAGACCCCACCCTTACGCCGATCCAGCGATCGAACCTTGGATTGCCCGGGGAGATCTTGGCCTATTGATTGATTTACATTTTGGTTATGCTTATCCTTTTTCAGACGACATGATTCATGTTGATCATGGCTATAACGTCCTTTTAGACGAAATCATCAAAAGAGGACCCAAAGAACGTCTAGCTGCCCTTATCTCCTGGGCGCTTAAGGATGGATTTGATTTCAAAGTTGCAGACCTTAAGGAGTGCCTTGAAATTCAAATTAAACAATATCCAGATCTCATCTTGAAAGATCCTGAATTTGCACTTCTTGTCGAAAAATTTAGAGAAAACAAGGGATTAAACCCCTACCAAGAAGAATTCGAAGAAGAGCAGCAGCAGATTGAAGTTGTTGTCCAATAAATAGTTGGACCGTTTTCGCGTATATCGTAAATTGGTCTTGACTATTTTACGATATATGAGAAATTGGTTGAGGATGAAGAGCCCAATTATAGTCAATTAGTGTGATGGATAATTTGTTTGATCCTCTTATTGAGTGGTTTGTGGCTGAAGGGAGAGGTCTTCCTTGGCGAAAAGGGAGATCACCTTATTCGACTTGGGTATCGGAAGTGATGCTGCAGCAAACACAAGTAGCTGTGGTGATTCCCTATTACCTCCGTTGGATGGAACGTTTCCCCACCATCGAAAAATTGGCAACTGCTTCTTGGGAAGAGGTGGTCAAGCTATGGGAAGGACTCGGCTATTACTCACGGGCAAAAAATCTCCATCAAGGGGCTAAAGAGGTTCTTGAAAGATTTGGGGGTGTTTTACCCCGTGAGAGAGAAGTTCTCCTATCCATTCGAGGAATCGGTCCCTATACCGCTGGTGCAATCCTCTCTTTTGCTTTTCATCAACGGAGAGGGGCCATTGATGGAAATGTCGCCCGTGTTTTGAGTCGGCTTTTTTTGATTGAAGAGCCGATTGATGTCGAAAAAACAAAAACTTTTCTATTAGCCAAGCTTGAGGAGCATCTACCTGTAGAGCGTTCTTGGGTTGCGCAAGAGGGGCTGATTGAACTTGGAGCCCTTCTCTGTCAAAGAAAGGCAACTTGCCTCCTCTGCCCTCTTAAAAATAACTGTACTGCTTTTCAAACAGGTAGGGTGGGTGAGTTTCCCAAAAAAAAGAACAAAGTGGTGGTGACGCGTCTTTTTCGCAATGTCGCTGTGATTGAAAGTGAGGACGCTCTTCTTTTCAGGCAGGGAAAAGAGGGAGAGGTCATGGGCTATCTCTACGAATTTCCTTATGTTGAAACGACGGAAGAAGGGGTCTCCCTTTCAGAAATGGAGCAAAGTTTTTCAGAGTTGCTGGGGATAACCTTGAGTTTTGAATCGTCCATGGCTGAAACGTCTCATGGGTTTACTCGCTATCAAGTTGCCCTCTTCCCTCATCACTTTAGAGCAAAAGAAGAGGAAGTTATTTCACCCTACCTCTGGGTCAAAAAGAGCGATCTTGAGACAATAGCTCTTTCTTCCGGACATCGGAGAGTTTTAAAACAATGGCTCAAAAACCCCACACCTTCCTTCATTTAGAGGCCTCCAATGGTTGGGGCGGTCAAGAGATCCGCACCCTTAAAGAGGCCGCATCTATGCGGGAAAAGGGGCACACCGTTCTCTTTGCCGTGCAGCATGGGGCTCAATTAGGGGATCGGGCAAAGAAAGAGGGGTTTGAAGTCCGCTATTTAGATTTCCGCCGTCGCAAACTTTTCATCACCGTCCCAAAGCTGATCTTTTTGATCGAAAAAAGGGGCGTTGACCGAGTGATCACCCACTCTTCGAAGGATGGATGGCTAGGGGGCTTAGCAGCTCGTCTTGCCAGATGCCAAGTGATCCGGACGCGCCACCTTTCTACTGCTGTCAAGAAGGGGCTCAATTCGTACCTCCTTTACAATTTTCTCGCCGATAAAGTTGTCACAACTTGTGAAGCAGTTGCCCTCTCTTTACAGCAGCAGGCCCGCCTTCCAAAAGAGAGATGTTGTTCAATACCGACTGGAGTCGACCCCATCGCTATCGAACAGGGATTAACTTCGACTTTTCCAAAGCCCTCTCCTTTTGTCATCGGAACCGCCTGCATTCTCCGTTCGTGGAAGGGACTGCCAACCCTAGTTGAAGCTTTCGCCCTTCTCCGAGATGACCCCGATATTTCTCTCCTCATCCTCGGCCATGGATCAATGCGCCCCCATCTTGAGAAACAAGCCAAATCACTTGACCTAGCTCATCGCATCCATTTCACTGGTCATTTGGAAAATCCCTATCCAGCCATGGCCTCCATGGATCTCTTTCTTTTACTCAGCACAGCGCATGAGGGTGTGAGTCAAGCTACTTTACAAGCTGCCTATCTCAGCAAACCTATGATTACGACACCCACAGGCGGCCTCCCAGAGGTCGCTCTTCACAACAAAACAGGATTCGTTGTCCCCTGTAATTCCCCAGAACAAGTCGCCAAGGCGATCCTCAAGTTGAAAGATGAAAAGCTAAGAGAGCAGTTTGGACAAGCTTCTAAGAAGCATCTAATGGAGAACTTTCTTTGGTCTAACACGGTGGCTAGACTCTGCGAGTTTTACGAAGTCTGATTTTTAAACATAAAGACGTAAAGTGTGCAAGGCGAAGTCATGGGGAGGCTTTCCATTCTGTCCATGCAGTTGCTATGAGCCTAAAGCACCCTCTTCATGGGTTCCCTTGCAGGCCTTTACCCAGAACTGGCTGCGTGGGGAGGCTCGTTTTTTCTCATGCTCTCCTGTCTCTCTTTTGGGTTTGTTAAATCATCGGCAACTTTCAAATATTTATAATAGGAGGAGAGGGCGTTGTAAAGGGAGATTTCGAAGCCGACATAGCCTTGAAAGATCCCTCTTTTTAAAAGATAAGAGCGGAAAAAGGCAACCAAGCCGTGGACAAGGGCTTTCCCCGGCGCATAGCCTTTAGCCGCAAGAGAACTATAGCGATCGAGCTTTTGCAAAAAATCGCTGATCGAAAGAAAAGGTGTGTGATGGAGCGGTTCTTGAAGGGGGATAAGATCAATCCCTTGTGTAAGGATCGCTTCGTGCACTAATCGATCGGAAAATTGCGTTTCGGAACGATTGTAGAGACGGACCACCCGATCGGGCCACCAACCGCAGCTCCAGATCCATTTATCCCTATAAAAATTTTTTCGAGCGACTGAATAGGCCGTTTTTTTGTGGAGAAGAAGTGAGAAAATCTCTTCCTTAAGTTTTTGCGGCATCACTTCATCGCTATCGACTGATAAAATCCACTCATTTTTAGCTAAAGCAGAGGCGCGGTTATGCGTCTTGCCAAACCCTTCAAAGGGGATTTCAACTAGCCGCACATGAGGGAATTCTCGAGCGATTTCTCGAGTATTGTCCGTCGAGCCAGTATCGGCGACAAGGACTTCATCAAACCCTTCGAGCGCGGCAAGAACAGAGGCGAGTGTCCTGCCGCTATTTTTAGCGAGAATGGTAACGGAGATCACTCGTGGGGAGTCAAGTCGGTGTAAGTTCTTAGCGCTCTTAAAAGACGTTCGACATGCCCTTCCACTTTGACCGGCCTTTCTATCCAACGGATAATGCCATCTCCATCGACCATAAAAGTGGTTCTCAAGACACCAAAATATTTATTCCCATACATATTTTTTTCTTTCCAAACATCAAAGTCTTCACAAGTTTTGTGGTCAGAATCAGAAAGAAGACGAAAATTGAGTCCAAAGTCTTTTTTAAATTTCTGGTGGGATTCCACGGAATCAGGGCTGATGCCAAGGACCATCACTTTCAGCTGATCAAATTGCTCCAAAGCATCTCTAAAAGAACATGCTTCTGCTGTGCACCCCTCAGTGTTATCTTTCGGATAAAAGTAAATAATCGCAGGCCGGCCGAAAATCGCATCGGAAGAAACTTCTCTCCGTTGATCATCTTGTAACTGGAAAAAAGGGATTTTATCTCCAACATTTAATTTAAACTCTTGGGGCATCTGGCAACTCCTTTTCCCGAATGTTATCATGACTTGGCATGGAACTACAAAGACGACCACGACGTAATCGATTTTCTCCTGCTCGCCGTGAGCTGATCAGAGAGACCCGATTTTCTCCTTCCCAGCTCATTGCCCCCCTTTTTATTGTCCCAGGAGAAAAAAGGAAAGATCCTCTCTCCTCTTTGCCCGGAGTTTTTGCCTTTTCTCCTGATATGGCTGTCATAGAGTGCGAAGAACTTTTGAACTTAGGCATCGGCGGGGTCGATCTTTTTCCCATCCTCAGCGCCCATGAAAAAGATCCAAGAGGTTCTAAAGCTCTCGATCGCTTTTCTCCCCTCGCTAAAGCTACAGAAGAAATTAAAAAAAATCTCCCAGAGCTCACTCTCATGGTCGATTTGGCTTTAGACCCCTATACAAACCATGGCCATGATGGTCTTTTGGACCCAAGAGGATTTGTTCTGAATGACGAAACGGTTGAAAAACTAACAGAGATGGCCATTCTTTATGCCGAACTTGGCGTTGACTACGTTGCACCGAGCGACATGATGGATGGTCGTGTAGGAGCCATTAGAAGAGCCCTAGATCAACAGGGACATCTTAATGTTGGCATCCTTGCCTACACGGCCAAGTATGCTTCTGCCCTTTATGGCCCTTTCCGCAACACCCTGGATTCTGCTGTAAAAAATGGGGATAAAAAGGGTTACCACATGGATTTTTGCAATGCCAAGGAGGCACTTCTTGAAGCCTATCTAGACGAACAAGAAGGAGCAGATCTGCTGCTCGTTAAACCAGCTCTCCCCTACCTAGACATCATCTACCGCATTCAGGAGAAAACTCCCCTACCTGTCGGGGCTTACCATGTTTCGGGTGAATACGCCATGCTAAAAGCCGCCGCCGAAAAGGGGTACCTTGTCTACGAAAAAGCTCTCCTCGAGACCTTGACAGCCATCTTCCGAGCCGGCGCCTCCTTCTGCCTAACTTACGCAGCCAAAGAGGCTGCAAAACTCCTTTAACCCAACCAAAGAGAAGAAAGGGGGTGCGACTTCGTGAGGCTAGACCACTATTGGTTGAAAACGACGACTTGGGGTCGGAAGGGGGTTAGATCGACATTGTTTTGAATGGCTAGTGGTAGATGGAATTCTTTTAGTTTTTTCGCATCGTTTAAATAGCGAAGGAAGTCCCCAGTGATATTGGAGCCAGACACTTCTATGGCTTCAAGGTTAGGCAGGTGTTCCACAAAAGAAAGATGTTCATCGGAGAAGGCATTACCTTCTATAACGAGTCTTTTGATGGGGAGACCAGCCAGCAGCTCTAAGTCTTTTGGATCTAAGCTGCCCCACTCTTGCACATGGATGTGGAGTTTATTGATTTTTTTGACCCCCTGCACACGAGCAACACATGCAGTAGTACTCCTTTCTCCATCTAAAAAATACTCTCTTAACGGGAACTCATCCTTATATAGGTCAAGAAGTTTTGTAAGCTGGTAGTCCTCCATCTCCGGCAGATCAAAAACATCTTTATCTTCAATAAGTTTGAAGAGAGCGGCTAGCTCCTCACTTCTTTCCATCATTCTAAGCCTTGCCAACCTAGCTCCTAAAATATTTCCTAGATAGCCACTAGGATCGATCCATTGATAAAGTTGCACACTCCTTACACCTATTTTAAATTCTTGATAGCGGTTGCTTGCCCAAACACTATAGTTTTCATAAACAAGACTGATTAATTTAAAGGCAGCAGCAGACAAAAGAGCGATAACCCTGTCAAAAATAGAAAAATGCTCAAAACGTGCGCCGTAAGTTTTAAAAAAAGTCCCCACACCATTCTCGCCTGCTCGACGGATGAATCGAGCGGGCTGCCCATTGACTAATTGGGATTCATTAATAAGCGGTAAGTTTGGCTGCTCGAATTCAAAATGGACAATTTTCATCTTAAGCTCGTAGTTAAGGAGATAACTATAAAATAAAATTGAATTCCTAGTGGAAATAGAGGGTTTTCTCTAAGGGATCGAGAGTGGCAAGCCCCCCATTCGGAAGGATGAACTGAGGATCGGTATGTCCAAAGTTGAGGTTAAAAAGGGTAAGGGGATGGCAGCTATAATCAGATAGGGCTTTTTTGATCGCAGCTTGTTGATTTTGGATAAAAGCTGTTCGTCCTTCGGGTGGTTCGCGGCCGCAAAACTGCGCTTTAGGGATCGCAACTAGGAGCGCCTTTAATCTTGGAAGGATACCAAGTTCACCAAGTGAGGCAAAAAAACGGTAAACGAGCCCATCGGGTGGCATCTCCTCCGACGTTTCGACATAGAGGACAACATCATCAAATTGTTCGAGAGATGGAAGGTGTTTTTTTAAAGTCAGATGAAAATTGAGAAGTTCTAGACATCCCCCCCAGAGCTTTCCTTGAACAACTTGTTGTTTAGGGTTGTGCCACTCCCAACCGAAGCTAGGGTAGAGGGGCCTCTCATTAGAAAGTAGGGATTGATCCGCCCATTCATAATCAAAGTCGGTCCAAACAGGCGATTCTTCGATTTGGCCGAGCGAGGATTTGAAGAGAGCCTTTTTGAGATACTGCACAGTGTAGTTGTGCATTCTCCCCTGCATCCCATACTGCGTCATGATCATGCCGCCGTAATAGGAGACCATCCCCAGCTTCCAGAGGTAAAGGTGGAGATTGGTGCAATCGCTATAGCCAAAAAAGGGTTTTGGGTTGGATCGGATGATATTTTCGTCTAAAAAAGGGAGGATCCGAACGGCATCAAGCCCCCCAATTGTGGCAATAATCGCCTTAATTTCAGGGTCCGCAAAGGCCTGATTGATATCTTCTGCACGAGCTTTTGGATTTTTAGACAAAAACTCGGGAGTTTGTCGTGCAGAAGGATATTCAACAGGGATAAGTTTAAAGGTTTCTCTTAATCGCTTAAGACCTTGTTCATAGACCCAAGGAAATAAGGAAGCACAACCCATTGAAGGTGCAACAACGGCAACTTTATCCCCTTCTTTTATTCCCATTTTTCGAAGACTTCCGTGAAAAAGGAGAGCATGAGATCAAAGGAGCGAGATGCTGCTAGCGGTTCGTAATAAAGACCTGAGGGATCATCTGCTTCCGGATTGGTGAAAGCATGGGCTGCCTTCCCATAAATGTGATATTGCCAATCAAGACCCGCCTCATCCATCTCTTTCTCAAAATTAAGACGATCCTCCGCGGAAACAAGAGGATCTTTATATCCGTTCATGATGAGGAGAGAAGTAGAGATGTTTTTAGCGATGGGGAGTTTTTTAGCCTCTTTACCATCTTTACGGTAGCCTAAAAGGGCGTGAAAAGCGGCGACGCCTTTAAGGGGCAAGCCTTGTTTGAAAAGTTCGATGGCAGCGAGTCCACCGAAACAAAAACCGATGGCTCCCAATTGGGCACGATTCACTTGAGGCAGTTTTTCGACCGCATCAAAAGCTCCCTTCACTCTTTTGCGCATTTCTTCCCTGTCGAGGAAAAGACTTGGATACCAAGAGGCTGCCTCTTGATCAGAAGTAGTCGATTTTCCGTCTCCATAATAGTCAGCAATAAAAACCGCCCACCCATTTGTTGCGATGATATCACGAGCATAATCTCGAGCGACTTGATCTATCCCTTTGTAGTAAGGGAGGAGGATAAGGGTTGGAAAAGGGCCTTCGCCTGGAGGCAAATGAAGCTCTCCAATCGCTTTAACTGAACCTGCGGGGTAGTTAACTAACATCATTAGACCTCTTGCATAACCTCATTTGCCCATCGTAAAGGCGCATACCTGCTGGCGTGCGATATCCGACGTCGCGAAGCCAGGCGCTCATTTCAAAGGCTACACGAGTTTTTGACGAACATGTGAGGAAAATGTCAAGAGGCAATGTAATAATTGGGGGCCTGCCATTCTAACTAGCTGATTGTAAGAAAGGAGAGTAAATGACTCATTCTTTGAGTCAAAAATGAGTCAATTTCAGTCAGAATCAATAATAATTGACTAAATAACCCACTTTTTGATAAGTATTATTTTAGTTAGCTTTAATTAAGATCACTGACGCTCATAGTAGAGCCCATTGTAAAGGCGCATACCTGCTGGCGTGCGATATCCGACGTCGCGAAGCCAGGCGCTCATTTCATAGGCTACACGAGTTTTTGACGAACATGTGAGGAAAATGTCAAGAGGCATCGATATGCCGATCCCTTTGTCAAAATAGACAGAGCCATTCACATGATCATTTCCATTCGTCCAGGTGTACCAAAACTTAATTTGCATCCCACTGGGAAAAATGCGGGCTACCTCAAAGCTTGCTCCCCAATCGTTAGCCAAAAACTTACCTGCGCTCACCCTAAAAGCTAAGTCAATGGCTCTCCAATCGTAATAAAGATCTAAAAAGAATTGGGAGCCAATGAAATTGACATAATTAGGTTTAAAGCCATCAAGTTTTCGGATTTTATTGGTGAAACCAAGGCCGGTAAACGTTCTCCGCTTAAAAACAGCGCCATCAAAACCAAAGGCAAAAGGAGAACAGACAGGGTAATAGAGGTACTCAAGATCGACACCAAAGTACATAGGGTTGAAATAACCTGCCGAAACTCTGGCGTAATTGCCATT
>JAGVKY010000041.1 GCA_020050175.1 Parachlamydiales bacterium | reverse complement strand
TGGCTTTGCCTACGTCTGGAAGAAAGGAGGTTTAAAATGGGAATGACACCTAAAGAAAAAACACCTTTTTTAGTAGCTCCTTTAGAAAAGTTAATCAATTGGGTCAGGGCCAACTCTCTTTGGCCAGCACAATTCGGTCTCGCCTGCTGCGCGATCGAAATGATGTCGACGGCTGGATCTCGCTATGACATGGCCCGCTTCGGCATGGAGGTCTTTAGAGCCTCCCCCAGACAAAGCGATGTGATGATTGTGGCAGGAAGGTTGAGCCAAAAGATGGCCCCTGTTCTAAAAACTGTTTACGAGCAGATGCTCGAACCCAAATGGATCGTTTCAATGGGCGATTGCGCCTCGACAGGTGGAATCTACAATAACTATGCCATTATCCCTGTCGATCGGGTCGTTCCAAAAGTGGATGTTTATATAGCCGGCTGCCCTCCCCGTCCTGAAGCCCTTCTACATGGCCTTATCATGTTGCAAAACAAGGTCAGAAATTCATGAACAACAAACTGTTAACTGAGAAAGAAAAACTCAAAGAGGTTTTGACTCAATTAAAGGGAGAAGGCTTCGCAGTTCTCATGGATTTGACAGCCGTTGATTATTTGGCGCCTGTACAAACTAAGGTGATCTACTTTCTCCAACACCCAGAATCTCTTGAACGCCTTCTAGTGGAAGTCTTCATAGACAGAGGAGAAAAACTCCCAAGCGTCACCGATCTTTGGCCAGGTGCTGATTGGTATGAGCGAGAGCTCTTTGATATGTTCGGTGTCGAATTTGAAGGGCATCCCGATTTGAAACGGATCTTGATGCCTGATGATTGGAGAGGGCATCCCATGAGAAGGGATTATGCCTTATCTGAAGAACCGGTTCAGTTTAAACATGGTGTTAAACCCAAAGTTCCATCGGAGATTATCCCCTATGCCAGGTGATTTGATGGAACTTAATTTGGGGCCTCAACACCCTTCTACACATGGTGTTCTCAGGCTTAAACTGCGTCTTGATGGAGAAGTTGTCGTTGCTGCCGAACCTGTCATCGGTTATTTACACACAGGGATTGAGAAAGAGTGTGAAACAAGGACCTATTCTCAAATCTTTACCCTTGTTGATCGAATCGACTATTTATCGGGACCGGCAGAGGAACAAGCTTATGCCAGTGCTGTTGAAGAGTTGATGGGACTTGAAATTCCTGAAAGGGCTAAAACCATCCGGATGATTCTTCTGGAATTATCGCGGATGCAAAGCCACTTAGTGTGGCTTGGGACAAGCGCCCTTGAGCTCAACATGTCCTCCGTCTACATGTACTGCTTTGCTGAAAGGGAAAAAATCCTCGATCTTTTTGAAGAGATGTCGGGAGCAAGAATGTTTCCATCCTGCTGGCGCATAGGAGGACTCGCCTACGACCTCGACCCTAACTTCGAAGCCAACACCCGCCTCTTCCTAAAAAACTTTCCTCAGATGTGGAAAGACCTAGATGATCTCCTCACTGATAACTACATTTGGCGTACTCGTCTCGAAGGGGTGGCGATTATCAATAAGGATTTGTGCCAAAAATACATGTGCACGGGCCCCGTCATCCGCGGAGCCGGGGTCCCCTACGATATTCGAAAAGCTTATCCCTACCTTAACTATTCCGATTTCAAATTCGATATTCCCACACGAACTGAGGGGGATGCTTTTGCACGCTACATGGTTCGCATGGAGGAAATGAAGGAGAGTTCATCGCTCGTCGAACAGGGCCTTTCAAAATTAAAACCAGGCCCAGTGATTGTCGACGATCGAAAAGTTGCCCTGCCTCCCCGAAAAGAACTTCCTCGAAGCATGGAAGCCGTGATCCATCAGTTTAAATTGGTGAGCGAAGGATTTCACCCCCCCGTTGGCGATGCTTACGGGTGTGTCGAATCGCCAAGGGGAGAAATCGGCCACTATGTGGTTAGCAATGGAAGCAATCGCCCTTATCGACTAAGAGTTCGTTCTCCCTCTTTCCCTCACGTGCAGGTCCTCAAAGAGGTCCTCCCCGGTTACATTTTGTCCGATGTGGTGGTCGCCATAGCCAGCGTCGACCCCATATTAGGAGACGTCGATCGATGAAACAAGAAACCCGCGAAGCTATTTTAGCCTTACAAAAACTCTATCCTGAAAAAAGATCGGCCCTTATCCCTGCGCTCCATTTAGCTCAAAACGAAGTGGGCTATTTGCCTCAAGAGATTCAAAATGAAGTGGCTGCCCTTTTTGGAATCGAACCGAATGAAGTCAATGCAGTTGTCACTTTTTACGATATGTTTTACGAAAAGCCGATCGGAAAGCATCTGATCCATGTCTGCAAAAATCTCTCCTGCATGCTGCGAGGTAGCGACCAATTGATGGGAAAACTCTGTCAAAAACTGCAAATTAAGCCGGGCGAAACAACATCAGATGGGCGATTCACCGTCATTCCCTCCGAGTGTTTAGCTGCCTGCGACCGAGCGCCGATGATGCTCGTCAACGAAAAAGTTGTAGGCCCTCTTCAAGAAAGCGATTTAGACCATCTTTTAAAAGAGGCCGATCATGCCTGAAATGCGCGTGTTGACCGCCCACATCGACGACCCCGATCAATCGAACATTGAAACCTACATCAAAAATGGCGGCTATCAATCCCTAAAAAAAGCGGTCGGCGTTATTCAACCTGCAGAGCTGATAGAAATGGTGAAGCAGTCAGGTTTAAGAGGACGGGGCGGCGCGGGATTTGTAACAGGGACCAAGTGGAGTTTTGTTCCCCAAGATGCCCCTGTGAAATATTTAGTCTGTAATGCCGATGAGAGTGAGCCTGGAACATTCAAAGATCGCCTATTGATCGAAAGGGATCCCCATCAAATTATCGAAGGGATCATTTTAGCCTCCTATGCGATCGGATCAGAAAAGGCCTTTATCTACTGCAGAGGGGAGTTTTACGAAGGTTTAGCTAAGTTAAAGCGGGCTGTTAAACAAGCCAAAGAAAAAGGTTTTTTGGGAAAATTAGATATTGTCGTTCATCCAGGTGCTGGCGCCTATATTGCTGGTGAAGAGACGGCCCAATTAAATTCCCTCGAAGGCTATCGGGCAACACCTCGTTTAAAGCCCCCTTTCCCTGCTGTTGTTGGGCTATATGGCAAACCGACCGTGATCAATAACGTGGAGACTCTTTGCAACGTTGTTCACATTGTGAACCACGGCGTCGAATGGTTTTTAAAAATGGGGAAACCAAAAAATACAGGGACCAAAATCTTTCAAATCAGTGGTCAGATTGCCAAACCTGGCTGTTATGAATTCGCTCTTGGGGTTCCCCTTATAGAAGTCATCGACACAGCGGGTGGAATGCTCCCTGGTCGAAAATTTAAGGCGTGCTATCCAGGCGGCTCATCTTGCAACCTTTTGGATGATCGAGATCTTAATATTGCGATGGATTTTGATGCTTTAGCTGCCCGTAAGTCGGCGCTTGGAACGGCATCGATCATTGTGATGGATGACACAGCTGACATGGTTAAAGTAGCTCATCGATTGATGCAATTTTATCAAAATGAATCGTGCGGCAAGTGTACCCCTTGTCGAGAGGGGACCCGTTGGGTCGTCCAGATCCTTGCCCGCATCGAATCGGGCAAAGGGACTTTTGGAGATTTGGAAACTATCGAACGTGTTTGCAAAAACATGGAGGAAAACTCTTTTTGTCCGCTAGCCGTTGGAGCTGCGCCCCCTATTCTAAGTGCGATCTATCACTTTAAGGGGGAATTCGAGGCTTATATTCGACGTAATCCCCATGCCGAAAAACATCCGAAAATGAAGCTCGCTTACCCCTATCAGTTCGTCGTATGAGTGAAGAAAAAACGGTCGTCAATTTTACCATCGACGGACAAAAGGTGAGTGTCCCTAAAGGAACCACTGTTTACAAAGCTTGCACCGATCTTGGACTTGATATTCCGATTTTTTGCTACCAAGACCGTATGCCCCCCTTTGGAGCTTGCCGTGTCTGTTTAGTCGAAGTTGAGAAGATGCCCAAGCTGCAAACTTCCTGCACACTAGTAGCCACAGAAGGGATGGTGGTCCATACACAGAGTGGAAGGGCTGAAAAAGGGAGAGAAGAAATCCTAGAGCTATTGCTCATCAACCACCCTCTCGACTGCCCGATTTGTGATAAAGGGGGAGAATGCCCTCTACAAGATCAAGCCTACAAATTTGGACCTGGCAAAAGCCATTTTTATGAAGAGAAGAGGCATTTTAAAAAACCTATTTTCCTTGGACCAGTTCTCACATTAGACCGAGAAAGGTGCATCGTCTGCGCCCGCTGCACCCGTTTTGGCGATCTTGTGGCGGGAGACCATGCCCTTGAACTATTGGATAGAGGGTATCGATCAGAGGTAGGGACCCCTCATGGAGGGCCGGCGGAGTCAAAGTTTATTGGAAATACTATCGAGATTTGTCCTGTAGGTGCCTTAACAAGCACTGTCTACCGGTTCCGCGCCCGTCCTTGGGACAATAAACATATCCCCAGCACCTGCACGCTATGCCCTGTCGGTTGCAGCCTGATTTTTGACGAAAGGGATGGAGAAATTCTCCGTACCCGCTCTTGCGAAAATAAAAACGTTAACGACATGTGGCTCTGTGATAAGGGATGGTTTGGTTATGAATTTGCCGCAAGTGATAAGCGCCTCTTAAAGCCCCTGATCAGGCGAAATGGGAAATTAGAAAAAGCAAGTTGGGAAGAGGCTTTATCCCTCATTGCCTCCAAAATTAAAGCATTCAAACCCAACGGGAAACTTGCAGGCTGGGGGGGGAATCCCCTTACAACAGAAGAGAACTCTCTTTTCCAAAAATTGATGCGCGAAGTATGCGGTGTCGACCATGTTGACCATCGGATTGGAACTCCTATTTTTACCCCCAAAGAAGAGGTACTGCCTCCCGGGATGGAGATGTCAATTGGAGAGTGTGAAAATTTAACCCATGTCTATTTACTGGGACTTGATTTAACCGAAGAATTCCCTGTCATTTGGCTCCGTCTGAAGCAAGCGATTAACAAAGGGGCAAAAGTCACTTTTGTCGGCCATTATGCTCCTGAAATTGCCCCCTACATGTCAGAAGTAATCTTACATCCTCCAGGTCAAGAGTTAGAAAATATCAAAAAGTTGTCATTTGAAGAGGGTGGGGCAATTTTTGTCGGTTCTCAGTACTTAAGAAATCGAAACCGCGGAGCCATTCTTTCCCATCTTTCAAGCTCTCCATTAAATCTGAATATTATGGAAGGGAGTGGAAATAGCATGGGGGCTCGGTTGGCTGGGATGTACCCAGGAGAGTCAGGTTTTGATGCCTTAAAAGTTCTCGAAACCGCTTCAAAAACAGGGTGGGATTTCCTCTACGTGGCCGGGGCAAATCCTGCTTTAAAATTCCCTTCCAAGCTATGGAGCGAAGCAAGACGCAAAACCTCTTTCCTAGTTGTCCAAGACATCTTCATGACAGAGACAGCTGATCTTGCAGATGTTGTTCTTCCCACCCTCTCCTATGTTGAGAAGAGGGGAACTTTTATCAATATTGAGGGACGGCTGCAGCCCTTGTTAAGAGGAAAAGAGCTTTTGGAAGGGGTTAAAACAGACGGCGAAATTTTTATCGGCCTCGCCGAACAGTTTAATATTTCCCTTTTTTCCAAAGAAAATTTTTTAAATGAGAAAAAAAAGCGAACGGCCCTTCCTGAAATTAAACCTCAAGATGAGCAAGTGGAGTTGGCGGCAACCTTCTCTCGTGCCCTTTTCGATAAAGGGGTGAGGATGCGTCATAATAAGCACCTCCTCCAAATGGCCAAAAAACCGACGCTCCGACTCCATCCTGCAGAAGGGGAAAAAAGGGGGTTAAAAATGGGCGACAGGGTCCTTGTGAATGGATTAGTGCTAGGGACCCTCGAACTAGATGGCATTGTCTCGGAGGGAACTATCGTCCTACCTCTCGGCTTCCCTGAACTCCCTATGGAAGAACTTGGCCCCAATCTGATGAACGGTTTGCCAATTACTCTTGAGAAGGTCCATCCATGATCGAAGTATTGATCAAAAGCATCGTCCTCATCCTTCTCCTTTTCGGAGCTGCAGCCTACATGACACTCTGCGAGAGAGTTGTGATGGCGCGGATGCAACTTCGACTAGGTCCTAATCGTGTGGGCCCTTTTGGCTTACTGCAACCGATTGCCGATGCCCTCAAACTACTGACAAAAGAGCGGTTTCAACCTGCTGGTGTGGATAAGTTGGCTTATTGGCTGGCTCCCGGCATCTCGATGTTTGTTGCCCTGTTTGTTTTTGTGCTCATTCCTGTTGGAGGAACTGTCCATTTATGGGGGCACGAGATCCATTTATGGATTGCCGATGTCAATGCAGGGATTGTTTTTTTACTCGCCTTCTCTTCACTTGCTGTCTATGGAGTTGTCTTAGCCGGCTGGGGATCCAATAACCGTTATTCCCTATTAGGTGGTTTGAGAGGGACAGCGCAGCTCATCAGTTTTGAAATCCCTATGGGACTCTCTTTGATCACGGTTGTTCTCTCGACTGGCACCCTAAGGCTTCCAGAAATTGTCGAAGCTCAAAGGGATCACTGGCTTATCTGGAGCAATCCGATCAGCTTTCTTATCTATGTTATCACAGCTTTTGCTGAGACCAACCGCGCCCCTTTTGACTTGCCAGAAGCTGAGCAAGAGCTGACAGCCGGCTATCACACAGAGTATGGTGGAATGAAGTTCGCGATGTTTTTTCTCGCTGAATACATCAACATCCTTGTTGTCTCATCGATAGCGATCACCCTCTTTTTAGGAGGTTGGCTTGGCCCTTGGGATCTACCTGTCATCTGGTTTCTTTTAAAACTTGCCCTTGCAGTCTTCTTTTTTATCTGGGTGAGGGCCACTCTCCCCCGATTACGTTACGACCAGCTCATGAGCTTTAGTTGGAAGGTGCTAATCCCGATTGCCA
>JAGVKY010000179.1 GCA_020050175.1 Parachlamydiales bacterium | reverse complement strand
CTCTCCTCTAAAGGGGAGTGGTCGGTGAGGGTAGAAAGTTTGACAGGCACAAGAGTAACAAACCCTTTTTCCAGCCAATAATTATCATGTAATTATTCTAACATTTTTACGTTCCTCGAGCAAAGAATGATCGGTCATTTGACCCACTTTGACAGGAACAAGGGTAATGTATCCTTGGGACAGCCATTGAGTGTCCCCGTCCTCTTCTTCGGGGAGATATTCTTGATGACCTAACATGTACATCGCTTCACCGCTCTTTAGATCATGCGGGGTATGTGGAGCCTCTTTCCATACTCCACGCCCTTGCCTTGTCCATTTCAATCCCTTGTAGGGTGCTAAGCTGGGAAAATTGACATTCAATAAAGTCCCTTCTGGCAAAGGATGGGCGATCAGATAGGTTATTATGGCGACAACCGTTGAGAGGGCAGGGGAGTAATTGGGATCAGTAAAAGAGCGCATCGAAAAGGCCACACTTTGAATGCCTGCTAAGACTCCCTGGATAGCCGCCCCCACAGTGCCGCTATAGAGGATATTACGTCCAGCATTAGTTCCAGGATTTATCCCTGAGACAATAAGATCAGGCTTTTCTGCAATTCCACCCCCTATGCCAAGTTTGATGCAATCTGTTGGCGTTCCAGTGACACTGTAAGCTTCGATCTCTTCAAAGAGGTGAACTTTTTTTACATAAAGGGGCTCACGGAGAGTCATTGACATCGCCGATCCCGACTTTTCTAAAACGGGAGCGATAACTGTGAGTCGAAACCGATCCCTTAAAGCGTCGATTAGGGCTTTTAGCCCTTCCGCTTCGATTCCGTCATCGTTAGTCAATAAGAGATGCGGCTTTTTGAGATCCATAAACTAGGGCTGCGTTGTTGAGGTTATCCCATAGGTCGGGGAAGTTGCCTTCTAAAATTTTAAGAGCTTCTTGAGTTTGTCTTCTCATTGAAACTTGCCCTTTTGGGCAGCGGCATGTCGCTCGGAGAAATCCAGCCTCTTTGCTAAAGGCGATAATCTGCTCTTCTTTTGTGTAAGCCAGGGGGCGAATGATCGTAACGCCATACTTTTGCATGTGGATTTTTGGGAGAGCTCCTGCAAATTCCCCTTTGCCCAAAAGATTGAGCATCAGAGTAACGACATTGTCATCCCGATGATGTCCAAAAGCGAGGGTTGAAAACCCCTCTTTTTTTGCCGCATCAAAGAGGAGAGAGCGCCGCTCGCGGGAACAGCTATAACATTCCAGCTCTTCTAACGTTCGATCGGACTTTAAAAGGGTCAGGGGAACGCCGAGTGTTTCGCAGATTTCTTTCAAGTAGCCTGCAGTTACCCCTGCACCGCAGCTAAATTCGCCTGAAACATGGAAAGCATGAAGGGGGAAAGGGGGGAACCCTCTCCCTGAAATGCGGCGCAAAAGATGGAGAAGGGTAAGGCTATCCTTCCCCCCACTTAGGGCGACGCCAATCCCTCCATCGGCTGGAACCATGTCAAATTCATAGAGCGCTTTCCGGACCTGCGCTTCTAACTTTCGAAAAACAATCATCAGAGTTAAAATAGAAGTAAATTCTAGATTATAAGCGACAAAATGTCTAAAAGCCCTGGTCGAAACGATCCTTGCCCTTGCGGGTCAGGAAAAAAATACAAAAATTGCTGTTGGGGAAAATCCCTCCCAAAGAGCGATCTTTCACGGAAGCCTCTTTTTGCAAGGAGCATCAGCCAATCATCCGAAACCTCCAAAAGAACATTTTCGGCCAAGCTGATCCAAGGGAAAACAAAAGATATTGTTGAAGAGGCTTTCTCCGATGCTATCACCAAAGCAAGGGAGACAGAACTACCTCCAGTCCCACCCTCCATCGATGTGCCTCCGCAACAACTTCCAGAAGACTATAAACCCTGGACACCGCCGCAAGAATAGTGTATCAATTCTCAATAAGGACAGGGGGGACTTGTCATTAAGCCATTGGCTCTGGTATCTTCCTGTTTCTTTTTTTGCTGGCATAGCTCAACTGGTAGAGCGCCCGACTTGTAATCGGACGGTTGTGGGTTCAAGTCCTGCTGTCAGCAAACACCCTTGGGGGTGTCGCATAGCGGCCAATTGCATCGGACTGTAAATCCGACGACTTCGGTTTACGGTGGTTCGAATCCACCCACCCCCATTTTTATTCCTGAACACATTTAACGATCGCTCCTCACGAATACTCGACTATTTGTTTCGTCCCGATCCTTAAATCTGTTCAGGAATAAAAATGGGGGGAACGCCCATCAGAAAAAAGCTTCTAAAGGAAGATTTTAAACTCAGCAAACCACTCGTTAGCTCTAAAACGCATTTTCCATTCCTGGTGAGCTACGTCAACAGCAGCTCCGGAAGCCACTCTTTGAAATCGAGGTCCCTTAAAGCTGTCAGCATCAAACCAGCGGTAACCTGTTGCAAGGGCCCAAGAGTCATTGTGGTTGTATTCCAAACCAATATGGGCCGTATAGGTAAAGTTTCTGCGAAGGGTGTAGGGATTTTCAGCAGAAAAACTGGCATATGGAGCAGAATCTCCAGTAGGGGGCAGTCCCGTTGTTCTAAAATTTGTTATTAAAAGATTGCTGACACCAACTCCTGCACCTAAAATTGGATAGACCATGCCGCGAGCAATATTCCAACTTAAGTAGGGGATATTTCGTCCAAGAAGTTGTGCTGAAAAAAGAATGGGTGTAACACCGAGATCAAATTCTCTTGTATAAGAACCATCGCCAACGAGCGAAGTTTGGAACTTTCTATATTTAAAAATTGAACGATTGGAAATACTGACTTCCAAATCTATTAAATGCATGAGCTCACAACCTATGCTAAAACCTGCAATGGCTCGATCTCCTAATTTTGAATGATAACCTTGAGCTGCAGGGCTCCATGTCGGACGAGGGGCAAAGACATGAGCGGGTTCAGAAAATGAGATGCCTGAGTCAATTTTAATATAGAAAAAATAATCCTCGGACTGACAGCAAGAATGAGCATTAAGGGTGCCAGAACAGGTAATGGCTAATAAAGAAAGCGAGGACAAGATGCGTTTCATAATATTCCTTTATAGCAAACACATAGCAGTCTAGTTCAATAGCTAAAAGAAAAAAGTTAAAAAAATACAATTCCTGAAAGAAAAGTTTCTTTTGGAGTCTTCAGAAAATCGTTCCTGTTCTTGTAAATTCAAAGTAAATTTTCTCGCCATCTGACGAAACAATTAAGTTAAAGGACTGCCCATAAAAAGGATTAATGCCAATCTTTGTTGTGGCCACTACCATGCATTCAGTGACCATGGAATTTACCAAGCTATCTTCTAATAAATTTACTAATTTTGTTGGAGTAAACCAGGAAACTATTAAACCATTATCAATAGATAAAAAATTGGATATATCTGTATAGATTCCATCCTCATTTTGCATATTTAAAAAAGAGGCAGAGCATGTTCCAACCTTTTTATTTTTCTTATCATAAACCGCAGCTCTTCCTGCAAGGTAACTTGATTCCAAGGTGAGGGTTGTGCTTGCCAGATTAGATGTTGGTATTTCAATAAAACTGTCGATAAAATCTGAAATATACAAATAGTACGAGAGTTCCTGAGATTTTTTACCTATTGACGATGTAACGTTCTTGAGATCCCTCTTGCGAACCGCATCCTTACCATAGAGAGAGTGAGAAGAAGGGAAAAAACCAACGAATAGCAATAAAAAAAGTATTATGATCCTGTTTTTAATAGGATTTAATTGTTTTACACCAGACAACATAGACTTCACTTAAAGATAAAGATATACTATGTTGTGATTCTGTCATCGTAAGCGCTTTTGCACAAGCGAAAAGTCCCAAAAATCAAAAGCCCTGGCCCCCTGCAAGACAAGAAAAGAAGCTTTAGAAATGATTCGAGATAGTGTCTTGCGACTTCATTCAAAATCCCCCAATGCTTATGCACGCTATGAAAGAGCCCTTGTTCGACCAAGCCTCGAAAAGTATGCCTAATTACTTCACGCAGCAAATCCCAGCAAGAAACCGTTGTTAGTCAGTTAGTTTTATACTTTTTGGATGGGGAGAGGAAGCCCCCCCCAGGGGGATTAAGAATTTAGGCGTTCGATGCGCTTTTCGGTGGAATTGGGGTGGGCTGCATTAAAGATAAGGGCTGCAGCAATAGCTCCAAGGAAATTAGCCAGGAAGTAAACCCAGATGTTAGACCAAAAGCTTAGATTGAGAATTGAGAGGCCTAGCGCGACAGCGGGGTTAAAGGCTCCGCTTGAGATGGTGCCCACAGAATAAGCTCCAAAAAGAACTGTAAAGCCAATGGCCCAACCAAAATAGGAGTTCCCTTCCGTTTCTTTAGCTGTT
>JAGVKY010000009.1 GCA_020050175.1 Parachlamydiales bacterium | reverse complement strand
TTTTTCCCACTCCTCACCGAGGTAAATGGAGATAATCGAAGGGGGAGCTTCGTGTCCTCCAAGTCTTTCGTCATTTGAGGCAGATCCGATAGAAGCTCTGAGTAGGCCTTGATGTCGATGAACACCTTTTAAAATAGCTGCCAAGAAAATGAGAAAATGGGGATTGGATTTTGGATCAAAAAGATTAAGGCCCGAGAGAGTTGCAAGAGACCAGTTATTATGTTTTCCAGAACCATTAACTTTGGCAAAAGGTTTTTCATGGAAAAGGCAACTAAGTTGGTGAGCATCAGCAACTTGTTTCATTACTTCCATCAGCAGGATATTGTGGTCGATAGCTAGAATAGCCTTTTCAAATGTAGGCGCCACTTCGTACTGAGCTGGTGCTACTTGGTGGTGGCGAGTTTTTATTGGGATTCCCAATTCAAGGGCCATCTCTTCGAAATCGCGCATGTAGGCCAAAATTCGATCCTGAACGGCTCCAAAATAGTGATTTTGAAGATCTTGTCCTTTAGGAGCGGGAGATCCCTGAACTGTTTTGCCTAAAATAAGTAGGTCGGGACGTTGGTTTCGAAGCGCTTTATCAATAACAAAATAATCTTGTTCGATCCCCAAAGTTGGAAAAACTTCTCCCGCTTCCATGCCGAGTAAACTTAAAACTTTTAAAGCTGCTTGACCTAACCGCTTTTCTGAGCGTAAAAGGGGAATCCTTTCATCAAGGACTTCGCCGTTCCAAGAGAAGAAAATGGAAGGGATGCAAAGTGTGATCCCATCTCCTCCTTTCCAGAGAAAAGGGGGGGATGAGGGATCCCATCCTGTATAACCACGCGCTCGAAAACTCGACCTTAATCCTCCTGAAGGAAAAGAGGAAGCATCAGGTTCTCCTTGGAGAAGTTGCTTGCCAGTGAAGGCATCAATCGTTTGCCCTTCTTCCTTCGAGAAGGTTAAAAAAGCATCGTGTTTTTCGGCAGATGTTCCTATTAGAGGATGAAACCAATGGCTGAAATGGGTAGCTCCATTTTCAATGGCCCAGTTTTTTAAGGCTTCTGCCATCGCATCAGCCGTTCCGAGCTCCATTTTCTTTCGACCATTGATCACCTCAATCAAATGATGGACGACTCCGTTTGGAAGTTTTTTTTTCATCACTTCCAAATTGAAAACATTTTTCCCAAAATGGGGGACAGAAGCACTCTCATCTTTTGACGAACAAAGAGAGCTTGGCCTTAAGCGAGTGCCTGCTTGATGGAGAGCTTGTAGTCGTGGTGTGATAGTCATGAAAAAGGCCCCTATCGACGATTACAAAATCAACTTTTTGCAATCGTCACTAAAAGCCCCATCCTACTCAAAAAAAATTTTACCGTTGAGTAGAATAAGAAATTTTTTATTTAGGGGAAAACGGCGTTGATCCTTAAGGGGTATAGATTTTATCAGACTTGATAAAGCCGCATGAGAAAGATAAGTTTCCCTCTTTTCAAGCCATTTTCTAATCAGATGCTTTTGCAACGAGGGATGAATGTTGGGAATCGGAAGAGTCTCCTCTTCTACAAGATAGGGGGAAATGAGCTCATTTAGCAACCCGGCTTGTTCTCTAAACTCCTCTTGTAGCTGGAGGAGGGGAGAGGTGATTTCTTTCCCAAATTTTTCGCTCAAAAAGGGGATTAGATCAGTCCTAAATCTACCCCGGAGGTTTGCATCACTAAGATTGGTGCGATCTTCAAAGGGAGTCACACCTAATTCTTGCAACCAAGAAAGAATCTCTTTTTTTCTTAAATCGAGAAGAGGGCGGAAAAGTTTCATATCCTTCCGGTAAGAAACGGGATCCATCCCTTTCAAACGGTCAAGAGGGCTCCCTTCAAACATCCTTTTTAAGAAAATTTCCCCCTGATCGTCCGCATGATGGCCGAGGAGAATCCCCTCTGCCCCCCGCTCCCTAAACACCTCTTCGAAAAAGGCATACCGTGCTTCTCGGGCTCTCTCTTCTAAATTTTTGTCACTATTCAGAGCTAACTTTTTGATGAAAAGGGGGATGCCTATCTTTTGAGCAAGGTTTACAATCTCCCTTTCCTCAACCTCGCTCTCTTCCCTTAAGCCATGGTTGACATGCAAAATGGCAAAGGAAAGATTTAACCTCTCCTTCAACTCCACCAGGCTATAAAGGAGAGAAAGAGAGTCAGCCCCGCCTGATAACGCCAGGAGAAGTTCACCACCTTGGTGGTGCCGCCTCAAAAACTGATACAGGTGATAAGGGGGTGTACTCTCTCTAAGCTTCATAAATTAATTTAAAATTTTACCACAGAGATCACAGAGAAGCTTCGCCTATAAAACCCTAAATTTTACAAACGACATGTATTTTAATAAAATTAAACTAAATCGATGTATGACATGACGAAGTTTCTCTCTTGCTCTCTGTGTGCTATGTGGTGATGTTTTTTTAAATCTATTACAAGACGGGCCAGTGGCGCTCTTCGGAGATTTTACGAAGGGATTTTGAGGGGTCAACAACAATGGGATGCCCAACGGATGCAAGGAGAGGGAGGTCAATGAGGCTATCTGCCATGGCAAGAACCTCTTTGGAATGGATCCCCTCTTTTTTGATAAAGGCCTCCAAAAATTCC
>JAGVKY010000010.1 GCA_020050175.1 Parachlamydiales bacterium | reverse complement strand
TATGCCGCTAAAAATTCTTCAAGAAAATTCTGGCCTGACCGCTATTCGCAAGATTGTAGGGATCGCTGCTGGAAAAGGGGGGGTGGGAAAGTCGACGGTCACGGTGAATCTCGCCCATGCCTTGAAAAAGCTCGGCTTTCGGGTCGGAGTTTTAGACGCGGATGTTTATGGCCCCTCTATCCGAAAAATGTTACCCGAAGATGAACTGCCGATAGAAAAAGATTCTCTCTTCTATCCTGCCTCATCTCATGGGATCCCAGTCATCTCCATGGCTTACTTCCGAAAAGTGAATGAAGCAGCCGCGGTCCGCGCACCCATTGCAACAAGTGTTATCAATCAGTTCCTGCACAATATCCATTGGGGTCCACTGGACTATCTTTTGATCGACTTTCCTCCAGGAACGGGAGATATTCCTCTCACCTTATGCCAAAAAGGAAAACTTTGCGGCATCGTCATGGTAACAACACCGCAAGAAGTGGCCCTCATCGATGTCCGAAAAGCAATCCACCTTTTCCAAGAGGTCCAAATACCCATCCTAGGCATTGTCGAAAACATGAGTTATTACCTGCATCCTGGGACCAATGAAAAAATCCACCTCTTCGGGAAGGGTGGAGGCAAAACACTTGCAGAAACCATGAAAGTCCCCTATTTAGCAGAAATTGCCGTTGATCCAATGATTTGTCAATACGCCGAAGAGGGAAAAGTCTTAAACCACGAAACATCTTCAGGTCAGACCTTCCATCAACTAGCTTTAAATTTAACAACATTCAGTTAAAAAAAAGGGGTGAAAAATATTCACCCCCTTCTTTCTTTAAACACTTAAATTTATTCGATCGAGGCTGTTGCAGGCTGGCTATTGCCAAACTGATTAAACGCTATGAGGATGTAATCCTCAGGTTGATCATTTGGATTGTAGTCTGTAAAGGAGCGTGCATTTGCCCCTAAGGTGGCTATTAGCACTCCATCCCGATACAACAAGTATCCTTTTGCTCCCGGGCTTTTTTTCCAGGTCAAAACATTAAAAAGTTCCTCCTGAAAAAGAAAATGATTTGTTTTTTGTTTGGCGGAGAAATTTTTAGGGGTTGGCGGAGGGGGAGGCAGCCTGGTTTCTGTATAAATTGAGTAATAAGGAATCTTCTCTAATGAATCTGCATTACCATTTACCCAAGTGACTAAAAACTGTCCGGTTGTTGTGTTACAAGCACAAGCAACATCTGAAGATGATTCCATACTGTCAGGAATTTTAGCAGAGGTCCAAGTGCCACCCGAGAGAATAGAATAATAGGGCAATCCATAATAAAAATGCCGTCCTTTTAACCATGTCGCCAAAAAATTTCCAGTTATCGGATCAAAGCTTGGAATGACATCTGATGATGAAATATTTAAATTGGAAATCGCTTTGGGAGAACTCGGAGACCAGCTCATGCTGGCTGCATTATAAATTGAATAGTATGGATAACCGTGGGAATATTCATTCCAAACAACAAGGTATTCATTTGTAGATGGATTGCAGGCAGAATAGACATTGTTAGCTACTTCTCCCGAATAACCAGCTACGAAAGCTGGCGTTCCCCAGACGGGAGTTGTAACAGAAGCAAAACTCACCGTGTCATAAATGGGGCTATAATCTGGAAAACTATTCCCTATATCGTTTAGCCAGGTGATGAAAAATTCTCCTGTAGTGGCGTTAAAGGATGAAGTCACATCCGAATAAACTGTCTGCGAAATTGGAATCTGGGTGGCAGAGGTTGACGTAAGGGAAGGTCCTACTTCAATCAAGGAATAAAAAGGTGTCTCAGAAGAAACGTCTTTCCATGTTGCCAAAAATGCGCCAGCAGTCCCTAAAGAGGGATCGAAAGATGTAAAAACATTATAGTAGGCACTCCCCGCGTCCGTAATAGCAGCAGGAGCACTCCAACTAGTTCCATCATAATAGGAATAAATTGGTAGGTTAATGGTAGCATTAAAGGCATCAGCAGCAAGGCTGCTGCTAGTACTGTTATCCACCCATGTTGCCAAGAAGGTCCCGGATCCCGTTGCACAAGGAAAAACATCACCATAAGCTACAGCGCTACTGTCAATAGAGGTCGGCATTGTCCATCCTGTTCCATCATAGAAGGCAAAATAGGGCGCTCCATCCACGTCCTGCCATGTCGATAAAAAAGTCCCTGTGGCAGCATCAAAGGCACTAAAAACATTTGAATTAGAAGTTCGCTCAACACTCGTAGGACTAGCAATGGGCAAAGGAGGGTCTGGGTCCCAAGAGGCACCGTCGAGATGGGGTAAAAAACATCCCCATAAAACAATAATGAAAAACGCTCTCATAAAATTCTCCGAATAGCTTTTTTACTCAGATTCTAACCCTAAATAAAAAAAGTCAATGACATTCGGTGATGATTTCTTTTTTAAGTTTAGTTTTTTGAGAACCTCATAAGTGGTGTGAAATTTTAACTTGCTTGGCAATAGGCAAACGTTGTTAATTTCAGCTTTTGGAGGCAAAGCTCTTGGCTGAATTTTTTCCTGTTTATATCTATTTCGGGCTTGTGGCTCTTGTCACGCTGGCGACTGTGGGGATATCAGGGGCTTTTCCTTCAAAAAAGTCGACACCAGTCAAGTATATGCCTTATGAATCGGGGATACAGACTGAGACTCATTTATTTAAAGAGCGGTTCCCTCTTCATCACTATCTGGTCGGTTTGATTTTCCTGATTTTCGATATCGAAGTGATTTTTCTCTATCCCTGGGCTGTTGTTGGGAAACAGATCGGACCATTCGCTTTTTATGAAATGGTCTTCTTTTTAATTTCTGAAAAACTACTGTTATCGATATGGTATCCTGTAAAGGCCTTGCTGAAAGCGGACTCTTGGCAATTGCATCATGAAAAATACCGATACGGGTATTT
>JAGVKY010000140.1 GCA_020050175.1 Parachlamydiales bacterium | reverse complement strand
GATTTTCTTTACATTTTTTTCCATTTTTGTCCTTCTACCATCTTCTTATAGCCGCCTGTTGCTTTGGCAGACTTTTTCTTTGTTTTTTTATCTGTTTGTGGTGTTTTTGACTTCAAAAGGGATTCTTTTGAACCTTTTGAATGCTCGGCAGCCTTCTTCAAAAATCCTGCATAGGAAAGAAGAAGATCTTTTTTTACTTTTTCAGCTTGTAGTAAGACTTTATCCTCTTCACTTCCCTTCTTTCTTTCAGTCATCCCTTTTACAATATCTTTTCTAGTAATCCCCAGAGTCTTCATAAAATCTTCATTGAAGTGACTAAACCAATTAACCATCGCTTCTAAGTTTTTTAACCGTACAACAATTTCTTTCTGGACAGTGGGATCTTTTTTATCAAAAATGGCGTCTTGGTGTGCATTAATATCGCTTACAATAGTTCCAAGCGCATTTAACAAAGCTCCATAAGGGTTCCTTGCCTTGGCAGACATTTTAAGACCTCCTGACTCAATAATTTTATTCTATTACTAATGTGTAAAGAGAATAAGAAAGGAAGATCTACCTTCTAATCGACTGGGAGAAAGAGCTTTAAGACGGGCATCCAAGAGTTGGAGCCATTTTTTGACATCCCCTTGATAGGGGGGTAATTTTTCTGCAAATGTGGGGAGTAATCCGGTAGGGTCTAGGAGGAGAAAATCCCCTTTTTTCCACTCACCTTGCATGAGAGGAAGTTCGTCTAAGGTAACCACCCCAAGAGCCGGGGCCTCTCCCCCAAAACGCTCTAGCTTTCCTTCCCTATAGCGAACAAGAGTTGGCGTGCCAAAGGCGAGGAAGGTAAAACTATTTTCTTTGATGGCTAAATAGGCAACTTTATAGAGCGGGGCGTTCGGGTCATTCTCTACAATAGCCTTTAATGCCCTCCCTTTCTCTTCTAGTGAGCCGATCGTAGCATGTTCGAGTCCTTTGAGGTAGGCAACCTCAACGATACCTCTAGAGCCAAAACTCCCCGATTCTCCATAAAACAGTGTGACCTCCTCTTTATCTTCGGTCACATCGAAGACAAATGGGGTGGGAATGACGCCTCTTTGGTTCAGCCAAAAAACTTTAAAATGAGTCAAAGTAGGGAAACTTTTGGGGGAGAGATCTTCCAACCCTCGATCGAGCCCCTCAAGAGCAAGAGGCAACGGTGAAAGCCCCTCTTTTGAGGGGGCCTCTAAAACTTGTGTTTGATAAGCCGCCAAATCGGTAATAAAATCGACAAGATCGCTGTACCTCAGTTTGGGGTCAGGTTGAAGAGCTTTTCCCAGAATTTTCTGCAGCCCCTTTGGCATCAAAGAGAGATGGACATGGCCATGGCAAAGGCGCCCTAAAACAAGCTCATAGGCAATGATCCCTAAGGAGTAAATGTCGGAAGGAAAGGAGACATGGTGAGGATCGCTCCGTTGTTCAGGGCTAATGTAACTTGGCGTTCCTATAAAGGTTGGAACTAATTCAACGGGTTCATCCTCATCAATTTTTCGAGCAATTCCAAGATCAATCAGTTTGACCCTTCCATCTTCTGTTAAAAGGAGATTTTCAGGTTTTAAATCGCGATGGATAATGCCATGGGTATGAAGATGGCAAACAGCTTCTGCAATTTCTAAAATGACCTCCAGAGCTCTTGGCAGACTGACAGGAGTTTGCTGAATCCATTTTCGAAGAGAGATCCCTTGAATAAATTCTAGAGCTAGGAAGTACCCCCCTTCCCATTGGCCATCATCGATCGCCCGAACAATACCAGGATGATCGATATAAGAAAGCAGCTCACATTCGTGCTTAAAGTGTTCGACAACATCTGGGCGATCTAGAAATTTATTTTGCAAAACCTTTAGAACGACACTTTCCCCTGTTTGAGGATCGGTCGCGAGATAAAGATTGCTCATCCCCCCTCGATCAAGGAGCGCCTCCACATGATAGGGTCCAACCCGCTCTGGAGGTTTTTCCATCTCTAGCCTAGATCTGTGACTCTGACGCCAAAGAGATCTCCGATAGAGACAAGTTCCCCTCGGCCAATCACTTTACCTTCAACAACCAAATCTACACCTTGACGCGGATCAACATCTATTTTGAGAACATTACCTGGTCTTAGCTCTAGCAACTGGTGGATCGGAAGACGAAAACGTCCCATTTCCACCCTAACTAATAGAGGAACTTCGGGAGCAGCCAGCGGTTTTTCGTGACTTTGAACGGATTCAGAATCAGTCTCTTCATCGGCAGCTGAAGTTGTTAGTTCTTCAGCACCTAGGGATAAATCTTCTATCTCTTCTTTTTTGTGATTCTCATCTGCCATGAACTCTTTAACTCCCACTGCCTGTTCGATAATTTTAATCGCACCTGCCTTAACCCGAACGCGATAAACTGGTTCTTCTTCAAAAAAGAGAATACCATCCCCTTTTTCAGCACCGGGTGGATAGCTTAGCTGATCAAGAAGAAGGGTGTCCCCCTTTTCAATATCTTGCCACTCGCTCTCTTTAAGATTAACTCCCCCGACTACAAGACGAAAGGGAAGATCAACTCTTTTTGCAAGGAGATCCGTTAGACGTCCTGTACTCTTCGTGCAAAGCTCTGAACGACGAAAACTTTTTACAAAAGTTTCAGAAAGAACAATAGACCCAGAAAGTTTTAAACCATCGACCGTCAAACTTACGGGTAATTTCAATCCATGCCCTTCAATGATCGCAGACCCTTTTTCCTCAAGTGGAGGAGCTTTGTCAAAACTATCCAAAAGAGCTTTTTTTAAAATTCCCTTTAGAAAATCCCAGAAAGGCTCTAGATATTCATCGGGCACACGTTCTCCACCTTTAGCTTTAAGGATTTGAAGAAGAAGGCGCTCTAGTTCTTCTCGTGGGACCAAAAGAGATCCCATCCCCTCAATATTGCCTAGTGAAAAACTGACAACCCTCTCTTCTCCAACCTTCTCGTTCCAGTTAACCGAATCTAACACCTCCAAATGGGCACTCTTAAGATCGAGTAACGTACCCAGGTGTTTTTCAAAAGCCTCTCTAGAAAATCCTTTCAGTGAAGGACTTAAGGGAATTCCTTCTAATTCTAGTAATGTAGGGTCGAATGCCTCTATCCAGTCCCAAGAAAAAGTAGAAATAGGGGAGTCGGTAGTAATTGTCATGGTATCCTTTCTTATAACCCAAAAAAGAATAAATCGGAGCTAGATCCTTGATAACAGGATAAGTTTTGTTGTTATTTAGCGATAATTCAGGGGATGGAGTGTTTCCTAGCGGCGTTCGCGCTCTTGGTCTTGACGGCCTTTACCACCGCCCTGACCGCCGCCACCCTCTTTCTCTTGACCTTGTTCACGGCCGCCACGGGTCTCATCCATTTTGGGAGCCTTTTCAGTCTCGAGGTTTGTGGTAACAATGTGGAGTTGGTAACCTCGATCTTCTAAAGCACGCTTTAAGCCCGCCTTGTTAGTTTCTAAGTCAAGCATCGCCTACGCTTGAGGAGATAGATTTTCAAAGGCAATATTGAACTGATTCTTAGAGCTCGACTCTTCCATGATGCGGATTTGGGCCCCTTGAAACATAGGAGGCTCTTTCAAAGTGATCGTAATTTCTGTTTTTCCAGAACTTTTTAGTTCCGTGATCTTATCGACAAGTTTTTCTACGATAGACCAGACCTCAGCACGGGCTGCATTTTGCGAAGCCTTAACATCCGCAGATTCCCCCTTAACGGCGCTGACACCTTCTAATTTACTCTCTTTGCCCTGTTGCGGTAAGCCTGAAGTTGTTAAGCCTTCAGATCCAACATCAATTTCCTCTTCAGAAATTTTTCCTTTAACACTCTTCTCAGGAACATATTTTTCTAAAAGGGAGAAAAGGTCCTCTTTTCCTACACGTCCTTTTTCGGGGAAGATAAAACCATCATCGCCAGTCTCAAATTCACCAAACCCCTCATCGATATAGTTCCCTTCATCGATATTACTCTCCTCTGAGATTTTACCTTTACTAATCCCGGTATCACCTTTTGTAGTTTGAGCTTTGCCAGATCCTTCTCCTTTACCTTTTGACTCTCTCCGACCGATGCCTAGTTCTTCAATTAAACCATCAACGCTTTCATCGCCCGCTTCGATCTCTTTAGGCTCAACTGCCTTTTCTTCCGGTTTTTTCTTTTTTTCGACGATTTCTTTGAATTCACCATCTTGGGGAGGTTTTCGGGTAGGAGGTGCCTTTTCAGGTTGCCGGCTGAAATCGGGTGGATTTGAATGGATCTTTGGTCCTGACATACTAACTCCTATCTTTCTTTGCGCTGGTTAAGGGAATAAGAGATGTTTCCAAGCTCATCCTGATCTTTTGCTTCCTCTAATTCGATTTCCCGTTTAATTCCTTTTAACCAGTCAGTTTTATGTTCTTTTAATTTATCAACTTCTTTTCTTTTGAGATCGAGCTCTCTTTTCGCGGCTTCTACATTCTTTTTAGCAATGGCCACTAGAGCTTCTTGGTCTTTAACCTTCTTTTCCTCAATCACTAGTTTATCTTTCACGACTTTAAGATAATCTTTCATCTGGCGGATCTTAGGACTTGTTGTCCCTCGATCGAGCTCTCCTCGGATTTGCGTTAACTTATCTTGGTAGTGGGTTTTTACTAGATCTCTCTCTTTTTCTCTTTCCTTAAGTTTGGCAATTTCCTTGTCTAACTCTTGCTGCCTTAACCTTAACTGCTTTTCGGCCTCTTCTACCCTTCTTTCTTTAACTTTCAACACGTCTTCCAGAGGGTAGACGATTTTTTTAGCACTCATTTGAATAATGCCTTAAGCAACCGGAGAGTCTCTTCATAATTACACTTCTCTTCGACAGCTTGTTTTAAAAACTTTTGAACGCGGTCAATGTTGTCGATGGCAAAATCGCCCATCTTATCTGAGCCCCGTTTATATTCTCCGATCTTGATCAGCAATTCGTTTTTCTTGTAGTTAGCAAGAACTTCTCGCAATTTACCGGCAAGCTCCATCTGATCTCTTGGCACAATGGATGGCATGACCCGGCTGGCCGATGAAAGGACATCGATTGCGGGATAGTGGAATTGCCTGGCGAGGTCGGAAGAGAGGATAATATGTCCATCAAGAATGGAACGGACCTCATCAGCTACAGGTTCGTTCATATCATCACCTGCCACAAGAATGGTATAAAAGGCAGTGATAGAACCCTTATCTGAGCGGCCAGAGCGCTCTAAGAGCTTCGGAAGCGTCGAAAAGACGGATGGGGTATAACCGGCACGAGCTGGCGGCTCCCCTGCAGCTAATCCGACTTCCCGGAGAGCACGCGCAAAACGGGTCACAGAATCCATCATCAGGATGACAGACTTCCCTTGATCGCGGAAATATTCTGCAATAGCCGTCCCTACATAGGCAGCATTCAATCTAAGCTGAGACGGTTGGTCAGAAGTTGAGACAATCAGGACAGACCGTTTTAACCCTTCTGGCCCTAAATCTTTTTCAATAAAATCACGAAGTTCCCGTCCCCGTTCCCCGACTAAACTAATAACGTTAATGTCAGCAACGGCATTTCTGGCAATCATCCCGAGAAGAGTCGATTTACCTCCCCCAGCAGCAGCAAAAATCCCGATCCGCTGACCAATCCCTGTTGTCAAAATCGCGTCAATACAACGAACACCGACAGAGATGGGTTTGTCGACCCTTTGTCTTTTCAACGGGTCAGGTGGAGATTGATAAACAGGATAGGTCTCATCTACGTCGACGAGCGGACCCTTAGTATCAAGGTCCATGGGCTCGCCAAGACCATTCAGAACACGGCCAAGAAGGCCGGGACCTACTTTAACATAAAGGGGGAGATGTAGAGCTATGACCTCTGATGAGGGGCCGACGCCAACCATCTCCCCTAAAGGAGAGAGAATCACCTCTTCCTGCGTAAATCCAACGACTTCGCAACGAAGAGGTTCCATGTCCATCCTCTTGACTAGACAGATCTCCCCAATTTTTACATTAGGGACAACAGCACGGATCAGCATACCGACAACTTCGGTAATACGACCGTTCACATCCGTCAGCTCAAGGGTCTCAAGGGCCCCGAGGATATCGGTAAGTGATGATGGATCATTCTCCGCCATCTAGATTTCCTCCTCCCTCTACTTAAATTGTTAAATTTGAACGTTCATCATCGTCTTAACAGCTTCTGTACCTTTGTTAAGCAAGTTAGTAAAGAGCTCAAGCTCTTGCTGCATAAGACCAACATTGTACTGTACCTTCAGATAGTCAGCGTGGCTCGCATTGGGGTTTTTTCCGAGCTCTGAAATTTGCCCTCCCATCCCCTCAAGGCGGGACTGGGCTTTAGTGAGGTAACCTAAAAACTTTTCGATCCCGGTTTGGGCAGGGCTAGATAAAGCGGCTAAGTCGTCAAAACCAATCTTTTCAAAAGCATTCCGAAGCTCATCATCGATATGACCGAGATTGTTATCTAGTTTACTTTCAAACTCGACTCTGGATGAGTCGTCTTTGAAATTGAGAAGACTTTTAAGATCTTGAATTTGAGTTTTGACAACTTCAGTAGATTCTTTAAGCGAATTGACAGTGATAGGATGCGTGAAATTTTGCTCTGCTAATTCCATTAGACCTTTAGGAATAGCATCCTTGACTACGCCACCCTGCTCTAAAGCTTCTGCTGCAATTTTATAACCCTGCGCAACATCTGCATCAAATGGCTGTTTTTGTTTTCCCGGGGCCAAAGATGCGGCATCTCCACCCTCAATGCCTCCAATTGGGACTACATCTGCCATAAGTTTTACCTACGTTATAAAATTTATTGATATTTACTTATCTTTTTTCGCAAAGAAGGGAGCTTTACTATCTTTCTTTTCGAGATCTTTTTTGGCCCATTTCAATGTTGTGTCTGCTAAGTTCTTGACTGTAGGGTCATCAGTATTTGCTAAAGCTTTTTCAAGAAGTTCAGTCCCTTCTTTTCTATTTGTCTTTTGCAAAATATTTGAAATTCCTAGGAAAGTCATTCCCAGGTAATTTTCGGGCTCTTTTTTCATCACCTGTTCAAAAATCGCCACGGCTTCTTTGAGCTGCATCTTATTAATCGCAATATAGCCTAGGCCAATCTCAGGCGCAGTGCTTTCAGGGTTTAAAACCTGAGCGGCCTTAAAAATTTGGCGTGCGCTCCTTTCATCGTTTTGTTTAACAGCAACAAAACCGGCTTCAATGAGAAGGGCAAAATCCTCTTTGAAACTCTCTAAATCTACGTGATCAGTTTCAAAGAGGATTTTGCCCTT
>JAGVKY010000011.1 GCA_020050175.1 Parachlamydiales bacterium | reverse complement strand
GAACGACGAGAGGGCTGTGCTTTGCACGCTCGAGGAGGGAGGATTGATTTATCGAAGGCAGAATGGGCCCTTAACGGGGCGCGGGGGTGTCCCCGACCTATTTTTGACAATTTTCCATAGTCATCCTAAAGCTCTTCAGAGATAGTTTTTCAACAACGCCACGTTGAGTCATTAACTTCACAAGACGATCAAAAAAAAATGACTTATTTTTCTCTGGCAACGACCTTTATTTGGGTAACCTCGCTCATGCCAAACTGGGCATGTTCTCGTCCATTTCCCGAAAGTTTGTAACCGCCGAAAGGATCAAAAACTTTCACATAGCTTAGGCTGTTTTGACTGATCATTCCCGATTTTATCTCTGAGGCGAGCTTCAAGAACCGTTGGGTATCGGCTGTAAAAATATAGGCTCCAAGTCCATATTTTGTGTCGTTGGCAAGAGTCACAGCCTCTTTCTCATCTTTAAACGTGATAATCGGTAACAAAGGACCAAAAACCTCCTCTGTCCACACACGCATATTTTGGGTAATATGAGTTAAGAGGGTTGGCTCATAGTAGGCCCCTTTGAGGTTCTCAGGTTCTTTTCCTCCCAGTAAAACTGAAGCCCCTTTTTCTATCGCATCGGCCATTTGCTCCTTAAGAAGAACGAGTTGCCGTTCGGCCACCAAGGGCCCTAATTGGGTATTTCCCTCTAGCGGATCCCCTATTTTGACTTTTTTCAACTTCTCTTTAAGTTTGGTGACAATCTCATCTAATTTACTTTCATGAACGATCAGTCTTTTAAGGGCATCGCACATCTGCCCGCAGTTCATGAACCTTTTTTGGTAAAGCGATTCGAGGACAGCATCTATATTGGCATCTTCGAAAATAATACCAGGAGCTGAACCACCAAGCTCCATGACAGTTTTAATAAAACGCACCGCGGCATTCGTATTAATTTTGATACCTGTCTTGGAGCTCCCTGTAAAGCAGATCAGATCAACATCCTGATTAATTAACATCTCTCCCACATCGCCATATCCATAGACTTCGCTAAAGACCCCGGGAGGTAAATGCTTCACCATCACCTCTTCAATCGCTTTTCCAAAAAGAGGTGTCTCTTCTGAATGTTTAAAGACGACCGTATTGCCGGCAGTTAGGTTTTCACCGCACTGCCAAACAAAGTTTGAAAAGGGGAAGTTCCAAGCAACGATCACTGCGGCAACGCCATAGGGTTCACGGATCACCTCATGACGTTCTTTTGCATCTTCGTGTGTTAATAACGGCTTAAGATAACTTGGAGCCTTGTCGAGATAGGAGCGAAAATAATCAATGCCCAACTCCATCTCTCCCATCGCCTCTTTAACAGGCTTCCCCATCTCTTTTGAAATCAGCTCTGCTAACTGCTTTTTATCTCTCTCAAAACTCTCTATAACCTGCTTAAGATACTCGATCCTCTTCTCCAATCCGATCTTTCTCCACCCATCCTTAGCTTGATGTGCGGCCTTAACCTTCTCCTGAACCTCCTCCAAGGTTGATATCTCAACCTCTCCCAACGCTTCGTAATTCCTTGCAGGATTTTTAGAGATCAACCTGGCCATCATTTCCTCACACTAATCCTTAGCCATAAACCACAAATCAGTTTTTTAAAAAAGAAAAAGGGCCCGCCCTTTTCCAAGGCCGGTCCCATTGAATTGAGGGTTAAACTAATGATGCGAGATTGTAGGTCAGGTTTTCGTAGCCATTGGATTGGCAATCGTACTCCATTTCGACACCAATTTTCTTGCCAATAACTTCATAAAATGGAGCCAGATGTGGTCGAAACTGTAATGAAAGATAAGTTTTTCCTGCAGCTTTTGCCTTCTTCATCGATTCAATCATCAGGACAGACCCTATCCCACTATTTTTGATACTTGGATCGACTGCCAACCAGAGGGCCTTTGCTACTCGCGTACTGATGCCTATTCGTTTGGCATATTCTGGGTCTAAATACTTGGCGACAACAAGAAATCCTTTAATTTCTTCACCAACTTTGGCCAGTAAGATCCATTCAGCACTTTCAAAACTCTTTGCCTTTCGATCTACCCCTTCCCCAAAATAATCTCTCTTAACATTGTATTTATGAGGAGGAAACTGTGCGGTATTGAGCTCAGGTTCTTTAGCAAAACTACTCTTAAAAATCCTCTCTACAGCGTCTAAAGTGTTTTCGTAGCCAATTTCTCTGGCGTCGATAATTTCGAAATCAACTTTTTTTCTAACAGCGGAAACGGACATATGGAAAACATTATATCACAACAAAATCAGATCTATATTAAGAACAGATTTGCGCAGGGAAAATTGATTAGAATATCTTTATTGATTAGAATATCTTTATTGTTATAATAAGTCGGCTTGTGAGGTGCCTTATACCTTTCTTTGGCATGCTGTAAACGTTACAACATAAATTATGATAGAAAATTTTTTATACCATGGCTCAACAAGCTCAGGCATTGGAACTTTAGAACCACGAAATAGATATATCCCTGGGAACGAACAAAACCCCCCTGAATCTATTTATGCAACGCCAGATCCAGCTTTTGCGGCTGCCCATGCCTTTCCTTGGTCATCAACGGAAGGAATAGATCTCTATTATGATGAAGATCTCTCTGGTAAATCCTGTGTTCATCTGGCTGTCCCTTCATCAATTTTT
>JAGVKY010000138.1 GCA_020050175.1 Parachlamydiales bacterium | reverse complement strand
TAGAGAAAATGCATTCGAGCCAGGTCTCCCTAGATGCATCGCTTGCACTTTACGAAGAAGCCGATAAGCTGATCGCTACCTGCCAAAAAAAACTCAGTGATGCAGAAGCAAAGATTGAGATCCTTCTAAAAAATCGGGAAGGCAATTTGGTGCTGGATGAAAACAACGCCCCTCAGAAAGAGCCCTTTATTCCTGCAGACCAGGCAGCATTAAGATGATTATTGCGATATTCCCCCATAGCCATAAAAGAGAATCCAAAAATTTAGCCATTGGGATTCAAGAGTATCTCTCAGCTCGCGGCGCCACCGTCGTCGCTCCTGATGATGTGGCCGTTTCGCTTGGCGTCCCTCCCCTGTCCTCCATCCCCCACGACCAGATTGAATTCTTCATCTCCATGGGCGGCGATGGGACCATCCTCGGTCTCGTCCACAAATTTGCCCACATCGACCCTGCGATCATCGGCATCAATTTAGGCCACCTCGGCTTCATGGCTGATATTCCCGTTGCGGAAATCTATCCGAGCCTCCACGACATCATCCTGGGCCATTTCACCATCACCCAGCGCATCACTATCAATGGCATATTCCCAAGCGGAGAAGAGCAGTTTGCCGTTAACGATTTTGTGGTCCACAGGGGAAAAAATGCCAACCTAGTCGAAATCGCGATTCATGTCGGAGGCAACTACCTCAACACATTTGTCGCCGACGGAGTCATCATCTCGACACCCAATGGCTCAACCGCCTATTCCCTCGCCGCAGGCGGTCCAATCATGACCCCCGATCTCAATGCCGTCGTCATCACCCCCATTAGCCCCCATACCATCTCCAACCGTCCCATCGTCCTACATGCCGACTCGGAAATCCAGATCCAATACTTAAGCCACGACAACCCCCTGGAAGTGGCCGCAGACGGCATCACCTGCGAAGAGCTTCAAACAGGCGATGTCCTCAAAATCTGTCGCGGGGAAAAGATCTTCCGCCTAGTCAATCTAACTCGGCACGACTACTTCACCACACTCCGATCTAAATTAGGTTGGGCCGGCAAACTCCGTTAAGAGAGTGGTGGTGAATTATACTGCGACTCGAATCAATTCTTTAACATCGATTCCACCAAAGTCTCATCTACGATAGCCTGTACACCAAGCCTAGCAGATTCCTCTTGAAGATACCTTTCCAAAAATGGAATCAAAATACCTAACGTCATCACCGACTTCTTAAACTCTTTTTCTCCAAACTTGCCCTGAACCACTTTTCTATAAACAGCCTTTAGAGCTTCCTGCAAAAGTTGTTTTGCTTGAAACAGTTTCTCTTTAGCCGAGATTTCTTCTTTAAGCGAAGTTTCTAGTTTAGAAAGTTCCTGATAGAGTGAATCTAATTGTCCATGATTTTCCCTTGAAATCCTGCCAAAGTTCCCGCTTATTCTAGATTTCCCATTTAAGATTTGACCGCTGATTTCAGAAATACGCCGTTCAGTTGAAGAAAGTTGTGATGAAGCTGTTCGTTCTATGCATCTTTTGAGCAATTCGATACTTGAATAGGGTTGCGCTTGTTTCTTTGTGCCCTCATAAATTTTTTGAAGAGCTTTCTCTTGTACCACACCGCCAAGCTTTATGGCAATATTCCGAAGAATCGCTAAACTCTCCTCTTTTTTGGTGTTTTCAATCTCAATACAATCAAATCTACGCATAAAGGCACTATTTTTCTCAAACTCTTTAATCTCTTCATCGGTTGTGATGCCGATCACATGAGAAAATTTTCCTCCCTTATCTAAAAAGACCTTCAATTGCTCAGCCAAAAGGGCCTCTTTTTTACAAGCTGCGTGAATCTCATCTAATATTAAAATAATATCTTCTTTATGCCTTCCCATTGCAACAGCAATATCGTACAAAATGTTATTCCCACCTCCTATCATTGAAGGAGGTCTTTGATTTACCAAATCTGGAGTCTTCAAATAGAAAACTTTCTTTCCCTTTAATTCGGGATATTCCCCCCTTTCTATAGCTTGCACCAATGCCTTCGCAGTAATCGTTTTACCTACCCCAGTTTTCCCAACTAAAAGCGCGTGTCTTCCCACCTTTAAAATACGGGCTATTTTATCTATAGAGTCTTTTCTTCCCTCTGCTTCCAAAAGTCCCTCTTTAGCTAATTGAGTCCAATTTTCGGCTTTGCCAGGCAAATAGTTTGGCATGGGCTTGATATGAGGCCATATTAAACCAAGAATCACAATTGCTAAAAAAAATCCCCCAAGCACTTCAGCAGCTACCACTGCCCCGAGTAAGGGTAAAATCGTGCTTGAAACAGTCAAAAAAAGTGTAAGAAAAATGAATAGCTTTTGGTTCTTTATATCTTGCACCCATTCGTTATCTGCAGGCTCAAATAGACTTCCAATACCAAATGTATTAATGATCGTCTCAATGACACGGACAACCATATCCATGATCTGTAGCAATAAAGATTTTACATTCCAGGAGATGGAACCATCCACTAGTTCTAAATAACGCTTAGCTTCAGAAAATAAACCCCGCATTTCCTGCACTGTCTTAGGAATATCTTCTTCACACATCTGAAAGATTTTCTGCAAAGAAAGCTCTCTACTAATACGATCTACCATCATAACAGGATCAGAAACCCTCTCTTCCCTTAAAAGAGTTTGAAAAAAAGATTCTAACTTTTTCTTGAGTTCGGATGGGTTTGCTTTCTCTAATGCAGGAAAACTTTGCCACGACCAACTATGATAAACCTTATTTATATCAATTCCCATAAAACACCTCTCTTAATCTAAAAGATTATATCTATGGATTTGATTTCTGGATATACCCAAAGCTCACTTAAAAGTTGGCCGATAGGCGGGTTCAAAGCGCCAAAAATCGATCGTCGCAAAGGGAATTGTATTACCTCATACTATCCCCTTTGCGACGATCGATTTTTTGCAGCTTTCAATCCTGCCTATCGGAAGGCTTTTGAGTCATCTTCGGTATAGGTTCTAGGGTCAAAGCATTGGCAACTTCTTTCATTTGCTTTTTTCCCTTTTCAGTAAAATACTGAATGATTCTTTTGGGCAAAATTTTCATTAAATAAAGCTGAAACTTCATCCGCATTGAAGAATCTGTGAAAGCTTGTTGGTTGGTTTCCGCAAGATCTTGCGAAGTTTCAACAACCTTTCTCATGGTTTTTTCATACCGTTCAAAGGCAAGAGCGTAGTCTCCATTCGATTCGGCGATTTCTCGTGCTAAAACATAACCGTCAACCATACAGAGACTTGTCCCCATTGCTTGAACCGAATGAGCCGCATCTCCAATAAGCACAACTCGTCCTTTAGACCAAGAGGGCATTCTGACTTGAGCAATCGAGTTAAAATAGCAGTCATTGCTCTCTTTCATTAGAGAGATAAGGCGAGGAACTTCCCAATCTAAACCTTGAAACTGCTTTTCAAATAGTGCCTTATTGGGAGATGGCGCCTGATCTTCAGATTTATACGCAAGGCAGGCATAAGAATGATCCCCTACCGCATAAGCTGTCACCAACTTTCCATTATCAAAATAGACAATTTCACAACGCTCAAGTTCGAAAATATTTGGGATAGGAAAGACACAAAATTGGATGCCGTATCTTCTTAGAAATTTTGAATCTTCTCCAAAAGCTAGTCGTCTCACATTCGAGTACTGCCCATCAGCTCCAACTACAATGTCAAACTCTCTTGGCTCCATCTTTTCAAAATAGACCATCTTTTCATCTATTTTAGTGATGGAATCACCATAAATGATCTCAATCTCACCTACCTTCTTAGATAGGATTTGGGCAAGATCCCATCGATTGATTTCTATTTCTCCTATTGAAGAGTGCCCTAAAATATCCCCCTCAAATTCAAAGACCTTGGCATCAGAGGAAACAAATTTCGACCCTGCAAGATTGACATTAGCTTCTAGGAGATCTTCATAAATCCCCATCCTTTTTGCAACTTCAAGAGCTGTGCCGCGTACGTCAACTTTATAACCGCCTCCTCTTACATGAGGATATTTTTCAATTATCGTTGGCGAAAAACCTCGTTGTTTTAGCCAGTAAGCTAGTGTAAATCCAGCAATTCCAGCGCCTGATATAAGAATCCGTTTATCTTTCATTGTCTCACCATATTGTTGCGCCTCAACTGAGGCTAAGTTTAAGGTCAGCATTAGTGCCAAACCGAATTTCAAAAATTTATTTGCTTTCATAGAGCTCCTCTCCAAGTTAATAACCGACCAATGGTCAACATTATAACACTTGACCGACCGTCGGTCAAGTGTTATAATGAAAAAAAAGGAAACCGCCTATGACTAAGCTGTTAAATCGAAGGGAAGAAATTCTTAAGGTTGCTCGAAACCTGTTCTTATCTAAGGACTACGAGAAGACGACCATGGCCGACATAATGGATGCCTTACAAATCGCAAAAGGGACTATCTATCACTACTTTAAGTCTAAGGAAGCCCTGTTTGAAGCGGTCATTGAGGACATCGCCAATGAAAATATTAAGCAAATGAGTGCTTTAGTAAAGAATTCCTCAAAGAACGCCCTAAAGAAATTTCAGCTTCTAGCGACTGCAGGGAATATTTCCCAAGAGAATGAAAAGATCGTAGAGCAGCTCCATAAACCCGCTAATGATGCCCTGCATAGCCGACTTCTTGCTGCTGTTTTGATGAAACAAGCTCCTCTCTATGCAGAAATAATTAAGCAAGGTTGCGACGAGGGAATTTTCAAAACAGAAGCTCCTTTAGAGTGTGCAGAGTTTATCCTTTCGGGGATTCAATTTCTTACAGATATAGGTATTT
>JAGVKY010000036.1 GCA_020050175.1 Parachlamydiales bacterium | reverse complement strand
GGAGGGGGTCGCGATTCAAAAAGAGACCCAAACTTACGCGACGATCACCCTGCAAAACTATTTCCGGATGTATGCAAAAATCTCCGGAATGACAGGGACAGCAACGACAGAAGCTCAAGAATTTAAAGAGATTTACAAGCTTGACGTTCTTCAGATCCCGACGCACAAAACTTGTATCCGTACCGATCTCAATGATGAGATTTATATGACGGAGCGGGAAAAGTACAACGCGATCCTAAAAGACATCAAAGAGGTAAATGAAAAAGGGCGTCCGATCCTGATCGGGACTGAATCCGTTGATATTTCAGAAAAACTCTCCCGTATTCTTCGCCAAAATAAGATTGAACATACAGTTCTTAATGCGAAGCAAAATGATAAAGAGGCAGAAATCATTGCTCATGCTGGTAAAAAGGCAGCTGTAACGATTGCTACTAATATGGCTGGGCGAGGAACTGATATTAAGCTCGAGCCAGGGATAGCCAAAGATGGGGGCCTTTATGTGCTTGCCACATCGCGCCACCGTTCGCGCCGGATTGACAGGCAGTTAAGAGGCCGTTGTGCCCGTCAAGGGGATCCAGGTTCTTCCAAGTTTTATCTCTCTTTTGAAGATGAACTTCTCCGGCTATTTGCCAGCTCTTCTATGACAGGCATCATTCAAAGATTCCGTCCGCCAGAAGGGGAGCCTATTTCTGCAAAAATTTTGAACCGCTCGATTGAAACGGCACAAAAGAGGATCGAGCATAGGAACTACACCATTCGGAAGCATACTCTAGAGTATGACGATGTGATGAATAGACAACGGCAAGAGATCTACGGGTTCAGAAATGAGCTTTTGCATAACGAAGATCTGATGCCTTTGATCGATGAGATCCTGGATAATGTTGTCGCTGATGCTATGGCAGAGGGATCTTCTCAAGAAAAATTAGTCACGCTCTTTCCTCTCTCCTTTAATGGGGATGAAACAGAGCAAGAAATTGCCGATAAAGTGAAGAGTGCTCTTTCGACAAAACTCCAAAATGAAAAAGAGAAAGTTGAGCAGTTTTCCAAACAGAATCCCCTCCTCTCGATCTCTTTGGACATGAATGAGATTCTCCGTGATCTTCTCATACGTGCGCTAGATCGTCTTTGGATAGAGCATCTTCTGGGGATGGATCACCTTCGTACCGATGTGACGCTGCGGAGTCTTGGCCAGCGCGATCCTCTGATGGAGTTTAAGCAAGAGTCGTTCCATCTTTTTGGAACCTTCTCTCGCCACCTCCACGAGGAGATGACGAAGGCCCTCTTCCGCTTCCACATCGTCCCGACACCACCACCGATGCAAGCCCCCCCTCCGGCAACTCCCTCACAGGGGCCAAGACTTGCCTTCGAGCGAGAAAGATCCCTCGTCGATTAGTTTTAAAAAACGGAGGGCGCTATCACTCGCGCGCCCAAGATATTCAGAGATTTTGGGCTCCCCCTTTGTTTTGGTGAAATTTATTCTTTTATTTGAGATCCCATTCACCTGATGGGGATCAATCTGCAACACCTGAAAAATCTTTTTTGGAGAAAAAATGTTTATAAGATCTCTCCCTATTTTTCAGTTCCAGAAGTCCATCACCGAGATGGAGCAAACTCTCAAGGATATTCAAGTTTGCCCCAGCTTACTTCTAGACTTGAAGAGCTCGACTATTTGTAAATTCAATCTTTAATTTTGGTTTGGGTTTTGTAGGAAAGGTAGAGGAGAGCGATGGAGAGGAAGCCAAGGAAGGGCCAGAGGCTCGCGTCCCAGATTAGGGTGAGCTTGCCATTCGTTGAGAACAGGAGAAGGGCAAGAGTGAAGAAAAGAAGCGTGCCGCCAAGCATGGTGGAGACGAGGGTGAGGAGGAGGAGTTCTTTTTCAGAAAGGCGGTCAAGGAGGGCGATTTTTTCTGTAGCGGGAGGGGTAACTTTATTGACCGCCTCTTGCAAACTTTCGACGGGTAAAGCGACAACTCGATCTGTGCGTTCAGCTTGCAATTGATCTTGTTGGGTGCCGCAAAAAGGACAAAGGTCCTCTTCTAAGCCAAGTGTCCCATCGCAATTCCAACAGATCTTAGATTTCAGAGCGTTAGGCATAAATTATATATTAATAATTTTTTCGTTCATTTCAAGTCCAGATGTAAAGTATTCTAAGGGTTTATCAGGATTGAACTGAAGATGGATGACCAATTTGATTTAGTTGTGATTGGGGGTGGGCCGGGAGGATACCCGGCAGCTATCCGAGCTGCCCAGAATGGGTTGAATGTAGCTCTTGTCGAGGGAAAAGAGATGGGTGGCACCTGTCTTAATCGGGGATGCATTCCCACAAAGACTCTGATTGCCAACGCCAATGTCCTCAAACAGGCAGAAGATGCAGAAGAATTTGGAATTCTGACAGGTGGAATCACCTTTGACTACGGCAGAATGGTCGATCGGAAAGATCGGGTTGTGGGGAAAATCAGGAAAGGTGTTGAAGGGTTGATGGCCTCCAATAAAATCACCTTGATTAGAGGGTGGGCAGAATATCTCTCACCAACTGAGATCAAGGTTAAATTGGCCAATGGCGAAGATAAAATTATCCATGCCAATAAAAGTGTGATTGCAACCGGGTCAGAGCCGCGGGAAATTCCTGCTTTTAAAGTCGACGGCGCCAAGGTTCATGATTCAACCACTGTTTTGAATCTAAAAGCACTTCCTAAGAAAATGGTTATCATTGGGGGGGGGATTATTGGGTGTGAGTTTGCCTCCCTTTTTAAAACACTTGATGTCGAGGTGGTCGTTGTTGAGATGCTCCCTACCCTTCTTCCTCTGGAAGCTAAGAGTGTTTCTGATGCCATCATGAAGCACTTCATGAAACAAGGGATTAAGTACTTTGTTGGCACTCTAGTCGAGCGTTTAGAGCATCAAGGCGATCAGATTGAAATCGTACTCGGCAATGGGGAAAAAGTGACGACAGATATGGCTTTAGTGGCTGTTGGTCGTTCATTAAATACGAATAAAGTGGGCCTGGATAAGGCTGGCGTCCATGTGAATGAAAAAGGATTTGTTCTTACCAATGAGCACATGGAAACAAATGTCCCTGGCATTTATGCCGTCGGCGATATTGCCTCCAAGTGGTGGCTGGCCCATGTGGCGACCCACCAAGGCATTGTGGCTGGGGATCACGCTGCAGGGATTGATGCGACCATGCATTATGAAGCAGTCCCCTCTGTCATCTACACCACGCCAGAAATTGCCACTGTCGGCTTAAGCCTTGAGCAGGCTATCGAAAAAGAACATGATGCAAGTGTCAGCATGTTCCCTTATCAGGCTATTGGAAAAGCGCAAGCCGAGAATCATACAGATGGATTTGCCCAAATTGTTTGGGATAAAAAAACCGGAGCCGTTATCGGCGCCCAGATCGTCGGGCATGATGCTGGAACTCTTATCGCAGAGATGACTCTGGCCATCCAAAATGAACTGACGATTGAATCGGTGACTGAGACCATTCACGCTCACCCAACGATTGCAGAGATTTGGCTCGAAGCGGCTCTTCAAGCTCACGAAAAACCTTTGCATATGCCTCCTAGGAGAAAAGCAAGTTAAGTGAGAAAGCTAAACATCCTCCCAGAACATGATGAACCCTCCTCTCCTGATTCAGTTGTCGGGAGAGGGAGGTTTCCTTCATGGCTCCATCGGAATCTTCCAAAAGGAGGCAATCTCTTTAAAACAGGCGAAGAGATCAGGGGAGAGCGTCTTTTCACTGTCTGTGAAGAGGCGAGATGTCCAAATCTTTTGGAATGTTGGTCGAAAGGGACGGCAACTTTTCTTGTCTTAGGAAAAGCTTGCACCCGTCAATGCGGCTTTTGTTCGATTGCCTCTAATCCTTCTCCCCCACCACCCGATCAAGAAGAGCCAGAGAGGGTGGCAAGGTCTGTGGAAGCCCTCAAATTAAAGCACGTTGTGATCACCATGGTCGCACGGGATGATCTCCCTGATGGAGGGGCTCAACATCTAAAAAGAGTTGTCGAATCTATCCGATCACTGAATCGAGATGTGACGATTGAATTGCTCACCTCCGATTTTCAAGGGTCGAAGGAGAGTTTAGCTCTGCTTCTCGAAAATCCTCCTGAAATCTTTAATCATAATGTTGAAACGGTTCGACGTCTTACCCCTCGGGTTCGCCACCGAGCAACATACGATCGAAGCCTAGAAATCCTCTCTTGGATCAAAAAAGAGAGCCCTCAAACTCTGACCAAATCAGGTCTGATGCTCGGCCTTGGCGAACAAGAGAACGAGGTTGTTTCGACGCTCTCAGATCTCCATCAGGTAGGAGTGCAGATTGTGACAATGGGGCAATACCTGCAACCCACCTCCCACCATCTCTTGGTAAAAGCTTTTATTCCCCCCGAAACGTTTGATGCCTTAGCCGATCAAGGTCGAGCTCTTGGCATCCCCTATATCTTTGCTGGACCCTTTGTCCGTTCAAGCTACAATGCCGGTGTTGTCTTCCGAGACGCCCTCCGCTCTCTTTCCATCACCAGCGACTAAAAGAGTTCTTGCGCGGATGTAAAGCAAGAGGGAGTGGCCAAAGGGGAAGAGGAGGGCAAGGAGAAGGGCCGTTATTTCTGAAGGATGGGTTAGGGTAAGAAGTAGGGTAAAAGGGAGGGCGATGAAGAGCCATGCAGAAGAGGCTCCTGTTAGAAGAATAAAGCGTGTTTCTTTGTAGGCAGTCAGAAGGGCAATAAAGGAAACGCGGATCCCTTCAAAGGTGATATAAAATAGAACGGCTAACCATGCGCTATAGATAAGCGAAGGGAGAGTCCCTTCTTGTCCTTCAAGGAAGCCATGGCGGATCCAAACGACAGTAAGAGGAGAGGTTAGAAGAGCAACCGCAAAGAGAATGAAAATAAAGATAAAAGAAGAACGGAGAACTTTTGGTATGACCTCCTCTCTTTTTTCTCCAATGTAATTGGCAACAATAGCGATGACCCCTTTTTGCAACCCGTCGGGGATAAAGAAGAGGAGCATGAGAAGACTCTGGAAGATCCCTGCCAAGATGATGTGATTGTCGCTTAGTCTCTTCATCACTTCGTAAAAAATCGACCAGCCCATTAATTCGAGTGCGATCGAAAAACCTGCAGGCAAGCCAATTGTGACCCCTTCTTTAAAAAGGGGAGGATCTAACTTCCATTGACCTGTGCCAAAACGGTCACGATTCTTTTTACGGATAAAAAGTGCAAAAAGAATCACTGTTTGGAATAAGTTCCCAACACAAGTGGCAATCGCAGCGCCGGTGATCCCTAATTCTGGTATCCAACCCTCCACTCCAAAAATCAGAAGATAATCGAGGAAGAAGTTAACCCCATTAGTGACAAGAGCGACCCAAGCGATAATCTTTGTTTTCCCTTGGCCAATATAGAAGGCGGCGATCGCTTGGTAGGCGAGACAAAAGGGGGCAAAAATCATCATCCATTTTAAATAAATGGCATCCAATTCCCTCCCCTCCCCAAAGAGGAGTTTTGTTCCGTAGAAAGCGGCTAGTAAAAAGATCAACGTTGAGAACAACGAAAACCAGAGCATTTGCCAGACAGGGGCCCCGATGCCCTTTTCATCGCCGGCGCCAAATCTCCGTCCGACAAAAACTTCGGCAATCGATGCAATGATTCCAAGTCCGCAGATCAGAGTGAGGCCTATCACGGAAGCGTTCACTGCGGCTGTCATGGCGTCTAAGTGATAAGCTGCCAAAAAAAGGCGGTCGACAAAAACCATCGACATGAAGGAGAGCCCCGTTAGCATCAACGGCAATGAGATCGATAAGAGCTCACGGAGAGAAGCTGCTGGATAACGAGTTAGTCCCATTTTTGTTAAGAAATTTCTTGAGCTGCCTTTCTCAGGATGCCTCGTGATCGGGCATACAGAAGTATAGTATGACCTAGTGGAAAGAGAAGAGCAAGGAGAAGGGCCGACAGTTCGGCCGGTTCGCCGATGGCGACCAAAATTGCGAAGGGGAGAGCCAGAAATAACCATACAGAGGCCACCCCTGAAAAGAGGATGAAGCGGGTATCTTTATAGGCAGTCAGAAGAGCGATGTAAGTGGCCCTTGCCCCTTCAAAAGAAATGTAGATGAGCATCAATAACCACGTTCCAAAAAGGAGGAGTGTTAAAGAATCTTGCCCTTCTAAAAAACCTCTCCTCAGCCATTCAACTGTAAAAGGAGAGCTAAAGAGTAAAGTGATGAATAACGAGGCAATGAAGAGAAAAGAAGAATAAAGAATTTTAGGAACAACATTTTCTCTTTGTTCTCCGATGTAATTGGCAACAATTCCCGTCACCCCTTTTTGCAGCCCCTCAGGGATAAAGTAGAAGAGCATGAGTAAACTTTGAAAAATCCCGGCTAAAATGATGTGGTTGTCGCCTAGCCACTTCATGATTTCATAAAAAACGGACCACCCCAAGACTTCGAGCGTCATAGACAATCCAGCTGGCATCCCAATTAAAAAACTTTCCTTAAATAGGGGGTAATTAAACCTCCATTCAGCAGCTCCAAAGTTTTGGCGGTTCTTTTTACGAATAAAGACAGCAAATAGGACGGCGGTTTCAAAAAAAGTGCCAAAACAAGTGGCAATGACAGCCCCCTGAATCCCGAGAGGGGGGATCCAGTCTCCCACCCCGAAAATCAGAAAGTAGTCCAAGCCAAAGTTGATAATATTTGTAAGGACTGAAACCACGGCAATAATGACTGTTTTCCCCTGGCCGATAAAAAAGGCGGCGACAGCTTGGTAGCCAAACCAAAAAGGGGCAAAAAACAAGATCCATTTTAAATAAATTGTTTCTTCCGGTCGTTCCGCCCCAAAGATAATTTCAGATCCATAGAGAGAAAGGGGGATATAGAGAACAAAAGAAAAGAGTGAAAGCCAGAGCATCTGCCAAACAGGCGCTCCCAGATTTTTCGTATCGCCCGCTCCAAAGCGGCGCCCGACAAAAACTTCTGCGATAGCTGCAACAATTGAAAGTCCTACCATAAAGGACCAACCAATGACCGAGGCATTGACCGCGGCAGTCATCGCATGCAAATCGTACGAGGCCAGGAAGAGACGGTCGACGAAGACCATCGAAAAAAAAGAGAGAGAAGTGAGCATCAGGGGGAAAGAGATCGTGAGAACTTCTCTTAGCGAACCCGATGGATAGCGTGTTAAACCCATAAAGTGGAAAAAATGTTAATATACTCAGTGCCTATGATTAGGGGAACCACTCAAACAACAATTGCTGCCATTGCCACTCCTCCAGGAGAGGGAGGGGTTGCTATTATTCGCCTTTCGGGGCCTCAATCAGTTGAGGTTGGAAATCGTCTTTTTTCTAAAAAGTTAGATGCTTTGACTACTCATACCATCCATTTCGGAAGAGTCAAGGACAAACAGGGGGAAGTGATCGATGATGTCCTCCTTCTTTTGATGCGTGCTCCTCGAACGTTTACTGGAGAAGATGTTGTAGAAATTCATTGTCATGGAGGGACCCTCATCTCAAAGAAAATTCTGGAAAGAGCACTTGAAGAGGGGGCTCAAATGGCAGCCCCTGGTGAATTTTCTCAGAGAGCCTTTTTGAATGGAAAAATCGATCTGACCCGCGCTGAAGCGATTCAATCTCTCATTTCCGCTAAGAATAATTTTGCCCTCAAAGCTGCACAGAGCCACCTTCAAGGAGCTTTACACCAAAAAATTGTAAAATTTAAGAATCAACTCACCGCCATTGCAGCCATTTTCGAAGCATGGGTTGATTTTCCAGAAGAGGGACTTGAGTTTGCTTCTGAAGCAGAAGTTCTTGGAGAACTTGGCGAAACCTCGAAAGAAATGAGAGCCCTTCTAGAAACGGCCAAAGAGGGACGTTTGATCCTCGATGGGATCCAAATTGCTCTGATAGGTGCTCCAAATGTGGGAAAATCCTCTCTAATGAACGCCCTTTTGGAAAAAGAGCGGGCTATCGTCTCTCCCCATGCGGGGACAACCCGAGATACGGTGGAAGAGCATTTCAAGATTGGGGGACTTCATGTCATCTTGACCGATACAGCAGGGATCAGAGAAGTAGGGGAAGAGGTAGAACAAGAGGGGATACGCCGTTCAAAGGCTGCTTTGGAAAAAGCAGACCTTCTTTTCTTTCTCGTAGATGGAGAGAGAGGGTGGACTGATGAAGAAAAAGATATTTTGCCTCTGCTTCCAGAAGAAAAAACCCTTCTGATTTGGAACAAAGTGGATCGCCCCCATATTTCGCCCCCTACTCATGCAATTAAAATATCGGCAAAAGAGGGCTTTGGTATAGAGGCGTTAAAAAAAGCTGTGCAGCAAAAAGTTTTTGAAGGGAAAGGGCCTTCCGAAGAGGGACTATTACTGACAGAGATGCGCCATCGAGAAGCCCTTCAAGAGGGAGTTGTTCTTTTGGAAAAAGTGATTGAAGGGTTGACTTCCGGGGTTTCTCCCGAATTTTTAGTTTTTGACCTTCGCTCATCCCTCAAAGCGCTTGGCAAAATCATTGGAAGCGATCTACAAGAAGATATCTTAAACGCTATTTTTTCCCGTTTTTGCATCGGAAAATGAACAAAAAAGAGAAAGCTGCTTTTATTTTAAAAACTTTAGAAGAGCTTTTCCCCCATCCTAAGCTCCCCTTAAAATGCAAAGATCCCTACACAATGTTGATAGCGGTCCTTTTATCGGCGCAATGCACAGATGAAAAGGTCAATCAAGCTACACCCCATCTCTTTGCTTTAGCTGATACCCCTTTAAAAATGGCCTCTCTGCCTTTGGCTTCAATAGAAAAGACGATAAAAACCTTAGGCCTCTATCGGACAAAAGCCAAAAACATCAAAGCCCTCTCCCAAATCCTTCTGGAAAAGTATCAAGGGAAGGTTCCTTCTACTTTCGAAGAACTGGAAGAGCTTCCAGGAGTGGGTCACAAGACGGCCTCTGTTGTTATGATCCAAGCTTTTCATCAAACGGCCTTCCCAGTGGATACCCACGTCCATCGTCTGGCCAAAAGATGGGGCCTCTCCGCAGGAAAGGATGTCAAAACCACCGAGAAAGATCTCAAAGCCCTCTTTCCTGAAAACAAATGGAACACAGTTTCTCTGCAGATCATCCTCTTCGGCAGAAAATATTGCCCCGCCCGTACGCATCAGCCTGGCAGCTGCCCTATTTGTTCCCACATCTTAAGTCGCAAGGTCTGAAGACTTTTTAAAACACCTTGATTTTTTGCTCTGATCTTTTGAGACTATCGTGCGAGGTTAAGCATGTCTACACCCGTCAATCGACCCGCAAGTCCGAATGTATCTGTTTTTTACCTTCCACATAATGGTTTTACCTATTATGCCCCTGAAGGATTTTTTACTGATGATATAGATTCTGAGTTTGTACCTGAGGGGGATCCTTTACCGATACATCCTCAAAAAGTGTATGACCTAAATAGTGTATTTCTGGCCCCCGCAGAACTAGGTAAAGAGGGATGGTTTTACACAAAGGTAGCCGATACTTTCAAAGGGTGGACAAATCCCTTTTCTTTTGATTGCGGCGAAAAAAACGAGTTCTCGCTTCCCTTAATTGATAAAGCAGATGAGTTGAACTTGAAACTCGCTTACCACTTAGCGGGACTGGTGTCCAATCATTACGTGTCTAAAGTTGCTTCAAATAGTTGGAGAGCTTTATGCCAAGAGGGAGCCCCATCCGATTTTCGCTACTCGATTACTTTTCGTCCTCTTTGTTTGATGTCCAGAAAGGTCCATGAAAACCTTCTAAGTGATTGGAAGGAGATCTCAGGGCTAATTCATGAAGTTGACCTCAATTTAAATGAAACTATCCGTAACAATACAATTCCCATCACAAATACAGATCCACTCTATTCAAGTATGGATCTCCGAAGAGTGATAGGAGTCAATTTACAATCAGAGGCCTTGTCAAGAGCTAAATCGCAAAGGCATCTGCTCAAATACTTTCTTCTAGCTGTTCAGCATCAACAACAGATCTCGATCAACACTCTTCAAGAGGGGTTGGTAAATGATTTTTTTCCTCCCGAAACCTCTCCTGATATTTGGTTTACACCATTTTCACAAGCCGTTTCTTTAACTGATGATGATGATAATGGTGAATTTGTGATCGTTAAGCCTCACCCTCTTGCCCCTCCCAAGGAACAAGATGTTTCATTGATCCCTTTTACTGAAATTTTTCCCAATAGAATATTGCTTTGCAAGGAGGGGTGGGAAAAAACTCCTGTTTCTGATTCTTTCCATGGCTGGATGAGTGCCGTCAGGATGGATTGCGAATTTAAGGATCCTTACGGGTTGGCATTGATTACACCCTATGAAGACTTGATTTATCGTCTTGAGGTCTATTTAAGAGAGATTGTCGCAACTCGATGGCTGGCCAAAGTGATGCTTGAGGCCCTTCGTCAAATTACCGCTGATTATGGCTCTCCTGGGGTTAGAGTCCCCACTTATCCCTGTACAGAACCTTTTAGAATTCTTTTTCTACTAGCGAGAAAAACTCATCAAAATTGTGTTGCGGCCTATAAAACTTTAAAAGAAGAAGCCGATAGAGTTTTAATGGACACTGTTGAAGGCGGTAATGAGGGTGTCGAAGCGAAGGCCCGTTAGCAGACGATTAAGACCTATATAAAGAGTCTTTTAGCGACGATCGCAACTCAGCAAAATCTGGAAACATACTCCCTTTCGACTCTTTCCTCTGCCTTGACGAAAGAGCCTTTAGATGAGGGGTGGATGCTATTAGCGGGTAAATACACTGTTGGTACAATCGAATCGTATGTCAAACCCATCGATCTATTACCTGTAGGGGGAAAATTTTGGGACACTTGCGAAGCCTATCTAATAAAAGAGGGGTATAAAGTCAAAGGGACAGCGACTATCCTTCCCTATTCGTGATGATGAAATTAAAGGTGAATATTGACCAAGCCAACTAGGTCTGTTCGCTCTCTTATTTCTTAGACGATTAGGACCAACTGTTAAAAGCCATCGAGTTTATAGACAAAATGTAGTAATTTCTTTCGTATGGTTGCGATAAAAGTCAAAAAAGGGCTTGATGTCCCCATTAAAGGGGCTCCCTCTGGAGAAGTAAAACCTCTTGAAGTCAATGGAAGAGCAATTTTTCCAGATCGTTTCGCGCTTGATTTATCCCCCTTTGATGATAAAAAATTTAGACTTTTAGTTCGTCCTGGCGACAGAGTGAAGATCGGAGATCCTCTCGCCTTCGATAAGGCCCTTCCAGATCGTCTCTTTGTATCTCCTGCGGGGGGAATCGTTGAAGAGGTGGAGAGGGGCCTCAAAAGACGTCTTTTGGCTATACCGATCCGTGTAGAGGGTGAAGAAGAAAAGACTTTATTTCACCCACTTGATCCATTGGTGGCTTCTAGGGAAGAGTTGATCGAGAGGATTAGCAAAGGGGGGCTTCTCCCTTTCATTCGCCAACGCCCTTTTGATCTTTTAGCCGATCCAAGAAAAGTGCCGAGGGCTATTTTTATCTCTGCCTTTAATAGTGCTCCTTTTGCACCTCCTGCAGAGCTTCAGGTCAAAGGTTGCGAAGAGGAATTCCAAAAGGGATTAGAGACTTTAACCAAGCTCACTCAAGGAAAAGTTCATCTTGTCATGCAAAAGGGGAGCTCCTCCAATGCCTTTTTAAATGCCAAAGGGGTTGAACTTCACACAGCGGAAGGACCGCACCCTGCAGGACTTGCTTCTACTCATATCAATAGGATTTCGCCGATCCACACCGCAGAAGAAGTTGTTTGGACTCTAGGAGTTCCTGAAGTTATTGCGCTTGGATTCTTAGTGGCTAAAGGGGAATTTTTTACTGAGCGAGTGCTCTCCATCGGCGGCGAGGGGGTGATGCCCGGACGAACCGGGTACATAAGAGGCAGGCTTGGTTCTCCCATTGCCGCTTTGGTCGAAGGGCGATTGTCAACCGAAGATACACGCCTCATTTCTGGAGATCCCTTGACAGGGCATAAAGTCCCGTTGGAAGGGTACCTTGGATTTTATCACCACACTCTTTCTCTTATTCCTGAAAGAAAAAAACGGGAAATCTTACATTTTTTCCGTTTAGGGTATGATAAATTCACCGCAAGCAAAGCCTATTTATCAGGGTTTTTAAAAGGAAAACTGTTTTCTTTTGATACGAACCAACATGGGGAAAGAAGAGCTTTTATTATTGGATCGCCCTATGAAAAAGTGGTTCCTCTCCCTATCAACCCCATGCTCTTAGTGAAGTCAGTTCTTGCAGAAGACTATGAAGAGGCTGAAAAACTTGGCCTTTTAGAAGTTGCTCCTGAAGATTTTGCTCTACCGACATTTGTTTGCCCTTCTAAAATAGAAATGATCGAAATTGTCAGAAAAGGTCTTAAGCGTCATGCAGCTGAGGTGACAGATCATCTATAACTCTATCAGACTACAAACCTGCCTTTCTCAATTTAATAAGGCACAGCTTGCACAAATAGTACCTAATTTCATATCAGTTCGAATTATGGGAACAATGAATAGATTCGTATTACTCCTTTTTCTTTTCTCCTTAGTTTTGACCGGTTGCTCTTCGCAAAAGACAATCGTGAATGGTTTGGATGAAAGGGAAGCCAATGAGATCATTGTTTTCCTTTCCAATAAAGGGATTCAGAGCACTAAAGCTGCTGCTGCAGCCGCAACAGGGGGCGGCGGTCCAAAAATTCAGCTCTACGACATCCAGGTCCCTGCAGCTAGATCAACAGAAGCGATGGCCATGCTCAACATAGCTGGGCTCCCCAGAAAAAGAGGCGAATCGCTTTTGCAAATTTTTGCAGGGGGCGGCCTTGTCCCTTCTCAACTGGAAGAAAAGATCCGTTATCAAAGAGGGCTTGCTCAAGATGTTGCTAACACCATTCGAAAAATCGACGGAGTTTTAGATACTGATGTGATCCTCTCCTTTCCTGAAGAAGATCCTCTCAATCCCGAGAAAAATGTTGGTCAAACCACAGCCTCTGTCTACGTCAAGCATTCGGGCATTCTGGATGACCCAAACTCTCATATGATCACCAAGATTCGGAGACTTGTGGCGAGTAGCATCACTGGGCTCTCTTTTGATAATGTCACCGTCATTGGGGATCGCGCCCGTTTTACTAATCTATCCCCAGAGTCATCGAATAAGCCTCAACTAGTTTCCATTTGGTCCGTCTTGCTTGCTCCAGAATCGGTCAGGCGTTTTCAGATTATCTTTTTTTCCTTCCTGATCCTTCTTTCTCTTTTACTCATGCTTTTGGCCTGGAGTTTTTGGAAATTTCATACGATCATCAAAAATGCCGGGGGATTACCTGCCCTCTTTTCCTTTTCTCCCTTAAAGTTAGAGGATGCTCATCCACCTGTTGTTCCTTCGACTAACGAAGAGGTGAAAGAAGGTGCAAATGTGGAGGCGCCTCCCGAAGTGAAGACAGAGGAGAAGCCTAAGGGTGAGGGATAAAATGTATGACATCTTCCTCACTTCCAGAACTTTTTTTCTCCGCACTCCAGCAAAGGTTTCCTAAAAAAATAGAAGGAGCTCTTGCTCCCGAAGAACTTTTTCGCTCCCCTGAAAAGTTTTTAGAAAGGGTCCATTATTCCTGGTTTGAGGAGGTCCTATCTTCTCAAAAGCCGCTAGAGAAAAATCTCTTATCGACAGCCCTGCCAACAACTGTTGCTGAAAAATTGAATGTAAAGAGTTCATCCTTAGGCGAGCTTTACCGTAGTAAGTTAGCTAAAGTTTTGGGTTTCGGGAAGCAAACTCCTTTCCCTCTTTTGTCTAAAAGTCCCTTCTTCTCACTACTGACCTATTCCAAAGATGATCTTGTAGAAATTATTTCGCTCCTACCTCTTCCTCTTCTTGCCCCTCAAATCAAGAAGATCGTGGATAAAAAGCGTCTTGTGAGTTTCTATGGCCTTTTGTCAGAGACAGGGAGGGGCCTTTTAAAACATTCTCTTTTAACGCCCGACTTAGGGTCGCTCCCTCATTTTAATATTTCGAGCTGGCAAGGGAGTGCGGCGGATCTGGAGAAAACCCTCCACCGTTTTGGGATTTTTCTCCTTTTCCAAGGAATTGCAGATGAAGGGGAGTCGTTCCGCTTTTATCTTTCTCGTTTATTAGATAGAGGAAGAGGTAAAGTTTTACTCGAAGGCTCAGAAGAGTTTTTAGCGAAAGACCCAAAAAGCCTTTTGTTCACCGTGATGAAGTATCTTTCTAACCAGAAGAGGGACCGTGGATAATCTTTTGACATTGTTAGAAGGGGGAAAAGTAGCGCCGCCTCTTGGTAAAAAAATCCTTAAAAAAGAGCTCACTACAACACTCCTCGAAGGTAAAAACCTAATCACTAAGATCAAAGAAGAGGGTGAGCGGTATAAGATAGAAGCTACAAAGCAAATCGAAACAGAGCGCGAAAAGGCCTTGCATGAAGGTTTTCAGGAAGGGTATCAAAAATGGTTAGAGCACATTAATAAACTTGAAGAAGAGATTCAGAAAGTCCGTTCTGATATGGAAAAACAGATTGTCCCCGTTGCATTAAAAGCTGCGCAAAAAGTTGTTTCTAAAGAGTTTGAAATACATCCCGACATCATTGTCGATATTGTTAAAAATCACCTAAAAGCGGTTGCTCAACATAAAAAAATTACAATTTATGTGAGCAAAGAAGATTATGACCTTCTCGACAAAGCACGCGATAGTTTAAAAGAAAAGTTGGAACATTTAGAGGTCTTCTCCGTCCGTTTTCGTGAGGATGTGAAAAGGGGGGGAGTTATCATCGAAACTGAAGCTGGGATCATCAACGCGACGATCGATAATCAGTGGGCCCGTATAGAAAAAGCTTTCAAAGTAGAAGGGAAGTAGTTGATCAAATCAGTTGCAAAAATTTTACTTTTTTCCGTTCTTTTTTCTGGCGTCCCACTTTGGGCAGCTAATGAGCCAGCTCCTGCAGAGATTATTAATTCTCTGCCTCAGGCTCCAAGATCCCGCTCAGTCACCTCTCAGAAAGAAACTCCTGCCTCCAAAGCGGCAAAAGCAACACAACCTGTTAATGATGATGTATTAAACGTAGAGCGTCCTTCGCTTATCCTTCAAGCGGTTTCTATCACTGGAATGGCCTTGTTGCCATTCATCGTGATGCTCCTCTCTCCATTCCTTAAATTTGTTGTCGTATTGTCCCTTTTAAGGACCGCTCTTGGAGTGCAAAACTCTCCGCCTAACATGATCATTAACGGCATAGCTGTTCTGATGAGCTTGTTTATTATGTACCCAACTGCGGCGAGAATGTATGAGGTTGCTCAACCTGTGATCATGTCTTCACAGATGCCCGATTCCTTAGTATCTAGAGATAGTCCCGGTTACATCATTAAAATAGCCGAAGCCGCTACTCTGCCTCTCAAAGAGTATATCAAAGATAATAGCTTGGTGAAGCACCAGCGCCTTTTCTTTAGGATGATTTACCGTAACTTGCCTGAACATATTAGGACTTCTGTCACTCCAAATGACTTTATCGTTTTAGTACCGGCCTATATTACAAGTCAGCTGAAAGATGCTTTTGAAATCGGTGTTTTGATCTACATCCCCTTTTTCGTTATCGACATGGTCGTTTCAAATATTTTGCTTGCCATGGGGATGATGATGCTTTCCCCTGTGACCATTTCGATGCCTCTTAAACTCTTCCTCCTTGTGATGTTGGATGGGTGGACGCTATTGATCGAAGGGCTCGTACAAACATTTAAGTAGGGATTAATGTTTCAGACACAGCTTGTTCAGCTCGCTTATCAGGCGCTCCTCATGATTCTCCTATTATCAGCGCCCCCTGTTCTGATCAGTTTAGTCTTTGGTCTCGTTGTTGCCATTTTCCAGGCGGCAACTCAAATCCAAGAGCAAACCTTAGCCTCTACGATTAAGCTAGTAGCGGTCACCCTTGTTCTGATGTTGATGGGAGGATGGCTAGGCGGTCAGATTTTAAATTTTTCAGCTCAAATCTTTGAGCATTTCTATCTCTGGGGCCAGAGGTGATTGATTGGGCTCAGTTATACAATGGCGATAGCCTAGCTGACTTTGCCAACCTAGCTATATTCAACGAGATAACGTTTGAGCTTTTAGGTATTTGCTTTTTGGCTCTTATGAGGATTGTTCCGATCATTGCAAGCGCCCCTTTTTTAGGGGCGAAGATCATCCCAATGCCGGTAAAAATTATTGAGGGCATTAGCCTTTTGATCATCTTTTTGCCCACGATCATGCTGTCGGTGACAACGAAGCTTGTTTTCAATGAAACAATGCTTCTTCTTGCGGCAAAAGAATTTCTAATTGGTTTTATTTTAGGTTTTTTTGTCAGCATTCCCTTTTCTTTGATGCAAAGCGTGGGAACTTTAATTGACCACCAAAGGGGATCTGCGAGCTTAATGGTGAATGACCCCTCGATGCAAAACCAAGTCTCTCCTTTGGGTCTCTTCTTCAATTATATTTTGATCTATTTATTTTATATTTCCGAAGGGCCGTTCCACTTCTTCGATCTTATCAATACCTCCTTTACAGTTATTCCAATTGATAAGTTTTTATCACCGGTTTTTTTCCATGTGAACACCCCTTTCTTTGAGCATCTAATCCCTCTCTTGAATCATTTTGTCACACTGACTGTGCAGCTTGCTGCCCCCTCGCTCATTATCATCTTGATGACCGACTTTTTCTTAGGCATTGCTAACCGTTTAGCCCCTCAGGTGCAGATTATCTTTTTAGGAATGGGGTTGAAGTCGACAATTCCCCTGGTTGTTATCGCGTTAGGGTGGACCCTCTTCCTCCAGGAAGCCATGCATCAAACTGAGCTGGAAGAAAACATCCTTAAACAAACCATCATCGAACTCGGTGCAAACGTCCGTAAATAAACATGATTTAAAGAATTTCCTAGTTGAGAAAGAATGAGGTTACTAGAATCCGTTGGAAACCGCGAATTCTATATGCATTTATTCATTCTCTTTTGCGTTGCCCTTGCGTTTGCAT
>JAGVKY010000157.1 GCA_020050175.1 Parachlamydiales bacterium | reverse complement strand
GCCATTTGAAAAACCATTGACCGATGAAGGTAAAATCGAGCCAATCAGAAAGACCTCTTTGAAAAAGGATCAGGGGGTTGATCGTGTAGACATTTGGTACGCCCACCATTTTCCAATTGTCTGCGTAATTGGCATATTGAATGGTATTGTAAAGATACCACTGAATATTGATCTTGCGCTTGGGAACGTTGTTGGCTGAACCGGTGATCAGCGGCCCCGTATACCAGGGAATGAACATTTTTTGAGCAGTTTGGAAGTCTTTTTCTGCTTGGTCGAGTTCGGCCTGGATCTCCTCTGGTGTTTTGATTTTTTCAGGTTGATTACCCTCTTGAGCTGAGAGATGGCAGCAGGCAATCAAAGCAAGGGGAATAAATTTTTTCATATATAAAACTTATAACTTTTTTCTGAAATTTGCTAAATAGAAAAAAGGCAATGGAGGACTTATGCAGATTTCAGGCGATCAACCAGATAAAGTGCAATATCAGCGTGAATTTAAAGAAGGGGTGAAACTCTTTGAAAAGGGATTTAAGGGACTACAGCAATCAAAATTAGATGCTCAAAAAGAGGAATATGAAAAGAGCATGAAGGAGAGTCTGCAGGTGATTCAAGATACAGCAACTGCCTTGATGAATAAGAAGCTTTTGCAAATGAAACAGCAGCTTGATAAAGATTACCAAAACTACTTGGCCCATCCTACGGATACCAATGCAACCAAAATCCAACAGGATATCGATGGTTTAAAGAAGCAATCGAATACATAAAAATCGTGCCCGTTTTCTCACGGGCACTAAGGAAACCTACTAGAAGCGTCCGCCGAAGATGCCGATTAGACCAACGATGATCAGATAGAAGGCCACGATGTAGTTAAGGATAGCTGGGAAAATGAGGATTAAAATCCCGGCTAGCAGTGTAAGAATTGGGCTTAAAAGTGGATGTAACATAATATCTCCAGGTTTATGTTCTAATTATCTGTATATAATAATTTATTTAATCGATCAACAAAATTCCTCAAGTTCTTGATTTTTTTTCCCCTATGGTTCAAAAGAAAAAAAAGAGGGAGTATACATAGATGGAAAAAGAAATTGTCCTCATTACAGGCTGTAGCGGCAGGATAGGGTTCCGCTGTGCTGAAAAGTTTTCACCCGAATTTAGGGTACTCGGGGCCGACGTCTTTTTAGTCGGACACCTGCCTGGGATCGAGCTGATCGGCATCGACCTAGGCTCAAAGAAGAATCTCCAAGAGGGACTCTCAATCATTAAAGAGAGATTTGGCAATAAGATTGCCTCTGTTATCCACCTCGCGGCTTACTATAGCTTCACTAAGGGGCATTGGGGCGAATATGAGAGGATTACCATCAATGGGACCAAAAATCTTCTAGAGGGACTGCTCAAGGATTTTGAGGTCGGTCAATTCATCTTCTCCAGTACGATGCTCGTGCATGCCCCCTGTAAAAAAGGGGAGAAAATCAATGAGCAGTCGCCGGTTGTCCCCACCTGGAATTACCCTAAATCTAAGGTGATCACGGAAAAATTGATCCACGACAAGCTCCATGGGAAATTTCCCTATGTGATCTTCCGGATCGCCGGGGTCTATGATGATGGGTGCCACTCGATCCCTCTTTCGAATCAAATCCAGAGAATTTATGAAAAGCAACTAGAAGGACACCTTTTCTCAGGAGATCCGTCTCATGGCGCTGCCTTTATCCATATGGACGACCTTATCGCAGCGATCTATTCTGCCGTCAAAAAAAGGAAAGAACTTCCTCCCGAATTGGTCTTGCTTTTAGGTGAGCCGGAAACGATGAGCTACGATGAGATCCAAAGAGAAATCTCCAAGCTATTGTTTGGGAAGGCGTGGAAAACGTGGAGTGTGCCCAAACCGCTAGCCAAAATAGGAGCCTGGGGCATGCAAATTCTCCCGTTCTTCAAGAAAGGATTTATCCAACCCTGGATGATCGATATTGCAGACGATCATTATGAACTCGATATCACGAATGCGAAAAAATATCTGAATTGGCAGCCCAAGCATCACTTGAGAGAGACGATTCCACTTTGGATTAACCAGCTAAAACGGGAACCTGTTGCTTGGTATGATGCCAATAAGTTGAAATTTCCCCCAAATTTCTTTAAAGGGGGCCGAGGAAAAAACTAAAAAAACTAGTACTATTGTTCAATCATTCCCGTAGAAATCACGCCAAGGACGTGGTGAAGAAGACGCATCTGTTGGCACAATAGCAATCATCAGAAAAAGGATCCCCAAAACCATATAGTTTTGTAGGGTACTCTCCATTGGATGTCCTTTCAAAACAAAGGCTAAAGTAATCAGATATAGGGAAACAAGCAAATTGCAGAGATGCATTTTCTTCAGAGGTGCATAGAAACTGATCAAGGCAAAAAAAGCAATTAATACGCTCGTAATAAAATCATTTGCCCAAAAGAAGGTAGCTTCGCTTGGATAGGAAAAGATGAAGGGGGAAATCGCCAGCCAGCATGCTAACATAAATTCTATCACTCGTGCCCACATGAATCTTTATCCTCTTGAATCAATTTTTTGTGACATTTCACTTGCGATTTCATGGGCAACTAATGAGGGCCTACCCCAAAAAGTATTCCAAAGAACTGAAAAACTTTTACTTCTCTTGTGAACACGATAGAGAAAGATACAACTCGACCAGACTTCATCATAGGCTAGGACGACCAAAACTAATGAGATGACTCCCGTTACAAGACACAAAAAGCACCAAGATCCCACGACAGTTCCTTGCAAAAAGATCAACGTGGCACTCACTAACCCCAGAGGAATGACATCGAGGCCAAAGAGAACTACTAGCCAGGGCCTATCGAACCACCGTCTTGTCGAACCTGCTAGGGCAAAAATGACATCACCCAAGTAGGCAAGGCTTCCCAATATGGAGTCTGGAAGACGAACCCAAGAAGTGATCCAATGCGAGACATTCGAGTCGAGGACTTTCATTGTTTGATTTCCAAAAATGGGATCCCAAACAAAATCGATAAGTTTCCATTGATAAAGTCCCATATAAATCGCAATTAATGTTGCAATAGATGCAATGAGAGCGATGCGAAGTCGTTGAGACCATTTCGATGGATTATATGACCAAGGCTCGGGGATAGCGTTTACATGAACTTGTTTCATAAAGCTCTCTTATCAAATCCTCATTTTATTGTACATATTTCCATTCAGGTGAATGTCATATTTGCAATATATGAGAAGATCCATTAGACGTAAAATAAAAGGTAGCTCATGTTTAAAAAATTCTCGTTAGTTC
>JAGVKY010000171.1 GCA_020050175.1 Parachlamydiales bacterium | reverse complement strand
GAGCCTACCATGGCGGCATAATGGAGAGGTCTCATCCCATTCATATCCAATGAGTCAACCTGCTCTGCAGGTATTAAAGAGATGATGCGATCATAAACCTTCTCGGCTTTTGCTAAGATGATAGAAAAAATAGGCTCAGCCGCTAGTTGGATACCGAAAGAAACATCTCTTCTTGTGATCTCTTTTCCTTCAATAATTTCACGGCCACCCATTGCCAGAAACAGGTCAAAAAGGACCACATCATCCCGCTCACAGGCTGTCTCAAAAAGCTCAACGATATTCTCCTCAAAAAAGCGGCTGCTTTCAGGCAGAAAATTTGCAGGCTCCATCGCATCAAAGAACCCTCTACCTAAGGGCAGATTAAGAATAGTTGCAGCCATCCCCCTATCCCATTCACTTTCTTTTAAACGAGCTAGTAGTCTATTTAACGAAAGAGTTGTAAGTTTTCTGATGGGTGTTATTTCAACACTAGGACAAATCGCTTGCGCAGGCCTGTAAAGTTTCTTGTAAAGATCAACTGAATTTTCTTTATTAGTTTCATCTAGCTGCAGTCTCATCATTCTTAAGTTCAATTGAGGAGTAGCAACAGCCTTAAACAGTTGGCAAATCAGAGAACAGACTTTAACAACTGTTCCAACAGGTAAATTCCACATGATACGGTCTAATATTTCGTTAGGTATTCTTGCTATATCGCATGCTTGTTGGGGATTGCGAGGAAGAATTTGAAGTCTATTAGCCATTATTAAACCGTTATAAAAAGTACAAATATTATAACGTATTTTAGAAAAAAATAGAAAGAATTAGACTACCGAAGAGATAAGTTTTTGCATTCCACAAGAAATGGAAAGACAAATCTTGGCAAAAAAAAAGCGCTGCCGTGGCAGCGCTTTCGAAGGAGACAGCTTGCACCACCCTCCAAAAACTTTTGATTTTAACGTTTCGAAAACTGGAAGCGTTTACGGGCACCCTTAAGACCGTATTTTTTACGTTCTTTCTTACGAGGATCGCGGGTAAGGAAGCCACGCGTCTTGAGATCTTGACGACGCTCGCCATCTTCGATGACAAGAGCGCGAGAGAGACCAAGACGTGTTGCAATCACTTGACCTTCGATACCACCACCACCAACGCTGATCACGAGATCATATTGGCCAATTTTATTCATGGTTGAAAGAGGCTCAAGGATGGCGCTTCTTTGAATTTCAAGAGGAAAATATTCGTTGAAAGGGCGATTGTTGACTCTGATTTCCCCATTACCTGGGCGAAGTCTTACGGAAGAGACTGCTGTCTTGCGACGTCCTGTACCAATAAACTCTGTGATCATTTGAATTTTACCTTATAACGCAACAGGGAGAGGGGTTTGGGCCTGCATATCATGCTCTGGGCCTACAAATAGACGAAGACGCTTCATCTGGCGGGGTGTCAAACGGTTTGAGGGCATCATCCCCGAAACTGCACGACGCAAAATTTCTGTCGGGTGGCGCTGCAACATGACGCGGAAAGGAATCTCTTTCATCCCACCAATGTGGCCAGTGTACTCACGATAGATTTTTTGAGCTTCTTTTGCACCGCTCAAGCGAACTTTTTCTGCATTGATAACAACAATCCCATCGCCGCAATCAACAGCAGGTGTATAGTCAGGACGATGTTTACCACGAAGAACTTTGGCAATCTCAGATGCAAGGCGGCCGAGCGTCTTACCATTCGCATCGATCAATAGCCACTTCGGGGTCCGTTGGTTTGGCTTCAATAGTGTGGATTTATCTTGTTGTCTCATAGCGCTAGAAGTTTACCTTTTCATCGACTTTTTGCATAGCTATCGTCTGTTCCATTTTGGCTTTGTCTTTCCCATGGATAACTAAAACACTAAAGAGAGAGGCAACAACCAGCAGACCAACCCCCCCATGGAAGAGCTTAAAGCGGCGCGGCGAAGGAAGAGGGAGGCCAGCGACCCCTTTTTCAAGGGCAGACCCAATGGCCATATCGATCACAATTAAAAGCACGGTTGCGGTTAACTTCATATGGAGCCAGCCAAGGGATTTCCCTAGAGGGGCAATAGCTAAAAGGGCTCCCCCAAACAAAACAGCGAGTACTAAGGAAGGGAGCCCAATAAAGAGATACATCCTCCTAAGAAGAGGAAGAAATTCTTTCATCGCTTCAGTGGACAATTTCTTTTTGTAGGCAAGCATCCGAGTCAGAGCGAGGAGGTTGCCGATCCAAACCATGATAAATAAAACGTGGAGAAGTTTAACGTATTCCATGAGTGGAGTAAGATACATGTGATTCTTTACTCTTCGCAAGGCAAAAATGGTCAAAAAAAACCCTCCCAAATCATTTTATATTCGCACTTACGGCTGCCAAATGAACGAGCTTGATAGCGATCTGATGGCAGGGGCTCTCATCGAAAGAGGGCTTGTTAAAAAGGAAACCGAAGAGGAAGCCGACCTCCTCCTTTTTAACACCTGCTCTGTCCGGGATTTAGCCGAGCGGAAAGTGATGGGTAAAATTGGAAGAATGGGGCGCCGAAGTTTTAGCAATAAAATCATCGGGGTGACCGGGTGCATGGCAAATAATAAGAAAGAGAGCCTCTTTGCCAAACTCCCCCAGATCGATTTTATGATCGGGACGAACAATATCCACGACCTCAATCCTGTTTTAGATGAATTTTTAACAACGGGCGAACAGCAGATAAGAACCGATGGGACTTTTACACATGAGCTTGACTACTCGGTCGTCGATCGCTCCGATCCTTTAAAGGCGTATGTCACCATTATTAGGGGGTGTGACAAGTACTGCACCTATTGCATCGTCCCCTACACTAGAGGGCCCGAAGTCTCAAGGGAACCTCAAAGCATCGTCGATGAATGCCGGGAACTAGTCGCCAAAGGAACCAAAGAGATCACCCTTCTCGGTCAAAACGTCAATAGTTACGGTAAAGACCGCCCCGACTGGGGGGTTCTTTTCCACGACCTCCTCTATCAACTCGATAAAATCCCAGGACTGGAAAGGGTCCGCTTCATGACCTCCCATCCGTGTGATATTTCTCCTGATCTGATGATGGCGGTGCGCGATCTCCCCTCCCTTTGCGAACTTGTCCACTTTCCGATCCAGGCCGGCTCCAACCGGATCCTTAAAAAGATGCATCGGATGTACACAAAAGAAGAGTACTTCGAAAAAGTTGCCAAACTCAGAAGTCTCGTCCCCGATGTTTCCCTTGGGACTGACATTATTGTTGGATTCCCTACAGAGACCGAAGAGGAATTTGAGGAAACTTACAGGGCCATGGAAGAGATCGGCTTCTCCGTCGCCTTTATCTATGCCTACAGTCCCCGCAAAGGGACCCCCGCAACCCGTTGGGCCGACGATGTCCCCGAATCTGAAAAACAGCGTCGTCTCCAAAAACTGATGGCCTTGCAAGAGAATTTCTATCTCAGAGACCGGGAAAATCTCATTGGCCAAGTGGTCGAAGTTCTTGTCGAAAAAAGAAATCAGAAAGAGAGTCAGTACCTAAAAGGGCTAACCCGCTGCTGGAAAAACGCCCTCTTCCCAGGTGGCGATGAGCTCATCGGAACCTTGCAAAAAGTCAAGATCCACTCCATCTCCCATCATACCCTGATTGGTGACCGAGTTTGATTTGAAAGCTTAGTTAATTTATTATATTTTTCTCAAAAGATCGGAAATGGAAGCGGAAGCTGAAGGCGTTGTTGAAAAACTCTATCTGAATATCTAAGTAAATCATCAAAAACAAGTCGGGGACACCCCCGCGCCCCGTTAAGGGGCCCATTCTGCCTTCGATAAATCAATCCTCCCTCCTCGAGCGTGCAAAGCACAGCCCTCTCGTCGTTCG